>NZ_JBFTLX010000021.1:0-49840 GCF_056396665.1 Cupriavidus sp. 05T313
ATTCAAGGAACGGCCGCCGCGGCAGGATCTGAGCATCAGGCGCAAGCAGGAAGATCGCAGCAATCTGTTTACGCCGGAAATCGGCGTCAAGGGCGGCCAGCTGGAATTGCCCAAAGGCGCCGTCACGGGCGTGCAGCTCGAGAAGGTACTGCGTGGGCTGGCGCGCGCGCCAGGCTATCGCGATTTCAATGCCCTGCCGATTCCGTACCGCGCAGTGGCCACCGACCTCGTGACAGGCACGCCCGTGGTGTTCACCCAGGGCGAGCTGGCCATGGTCATGCGCGCCAGCATGTCCGTGCCGGGCGTGGTGGCCCCCGTCGACTACGAAGGGAAGCTGCTGGTCGACGGCGGACTGACCAACAACCTTCCCGTGGACGTGGCGCGCGCCATGGGCGCGGATATTGTCATTGCGGTGAACCTCGGCACGCCGCTGATGCGGCGCGACGAACTGGGATCGGTGATCAGCGTGACCGGCCAGATGCTGAATATCCTGACCGAGCAAAACGTACGTGCGTCGCTGGCACAACTCCGGCCAGAGGACATCCTGATCCTGCCGGAGCTCGGGGATTTTTCGGCAGGCGACTTCGATAACCTGGAAAAGACGATCCCGATCGGCGAGGCCGCGGCACGCAAGGTTGCCGACCGGCTGGCCCCACTGGCCTTGCCACAGCAGGAGTATGCCGCACTGCGCCAGCGCCAGCAGGCCGCCGCGCCGCAAGACCGTCGCCCGGTCGACGAGATACGCTTTGCACCGCTGCAGCGCGTCAACCCCGATTTCGCCGCCGGCACCATGGAAACCAAGTCTGGCGAACCGATCCGGCCGGAGCAGCTGGATAAGGACATGAGCCGGCTGTTCGGCACCGGCGACTTCGAGCACGTCAACTATCGCGTGCTCGATGAACCAGGCCAACGGATCCTGTCGGTCGATGCCGTCGAGAAGTCCTATGGCCCCAACTACCTGCGCTTCGGTCTCGGGCTGAGCACCGACTTTCGTGGCGATGCGTTCTTCAACCTGCTGGCCAGCCATCGGCGCACCTGGATCAATTCACTCGGCGCCGAATGGCGCACCGATGCCCAGCTCGGACAGACAACCAACCTGACCAGCGAGTTCTACCAGCCCCTGGACACGCGCCATACCTTCTTCATCGCGCCTCGGGTGGAACTGGAACGCCGCTCGGTTAACGTGTTCCGGGACACGGACCGCATCGCCACCTACGACCTGCGCCGTTTCGACCTGGCACTGGATGTAGGCAGCCAGTTCACGAAATATGGCGAAGCCAGGATCGGCGTGCTTACCGGCAGCGAACACGTCACGCTAAGCACCGGTCCGGCCGCGCTGTCGCCCGGCCAGGAGAACAACAAGCGCGGCGCCATCACCGGCCGGCTGCTGGTGGACCAACTCGACAGCGCGAGCTTCCCGCGTACCGGCTATGCCGGCAGCATGCACGTCTACGCCTCCGAGCCGGGACTCGGCGCCGACCAATCCTATGTCAAGGCGGATGCCGACGGCACCTACGCCTGGTCCTCAGGCCGGCACACCTTGAATTTCGGATTCAAGGCCGGCAGCAATATCGGTGGCAACCCGCTGCCACGCTACGACTTGTTCCAGTGGGGCGGTTTCCTGAAGCAATCGGGATACAGCACCGGGGAGTTGCTGGGTGGCAACCYCCAGTATCTCCGGGCGGTCTATTACAACAAGCTGGCCAGGCAATCGCTGCTGGAAGGCGTGTATGGCGGCTTTTCGCTGGAGGCCGGCCGCATGGGCGCGCCGCTGGTGCAGGGAAGTCCTACCGGCGTGCTCAAGTCCGGCTCGCTGTTCGTCGCCATCGATTCGCCGATCGGGCCACTCTACCTTGCCTATGGCCGCGCCGCTGGCGGCCACTATGCCTACTACCTGTTCCTTGGCAAGCCTTAGCCCTGCAATCCCGCGCGACAGCTCGGGCAAGGCCGCCCGCCCTGGCTCCTGAGCGGGAACCAGGGCCGGCCGCCTTGCGAATCGCGGGCTAAATGTCCAGCTTCCCGATCTTCGTCCCTGAGAGCGACAGGTTCGCCATCAGGCCAGCGTTGGTCACTACGAAGCCGATGATCGGCGCGCGGGCGGTATTGGTATCGATTTTGCCGTTGGCGCCAATCGTCGCCAGCGCCACGGACCCATCGACACCCGCGGTCCAGCCGTTGCTGGCACGGAACGACGCCAGCGAGTCCGGGGTCATGAACATCAGGATGAGYGCCTTGGACTGTGCCCCCGCCAGCCAGCCGAATGACGCGGTCGTGGTCCTGTAGTAGCCCACCGACCCCCCTGCCACGCGTAACGCGCCCTCGCCATACTCGGCGCCGACGATAAAGCCCGCGGCAATCACGCTCGGAAATACCAGGATGCCCTCCGCCTTGGCGGAAAGTTCCCTGGATCCGTCCGCCGTGGCAAAGAGCTTGTTCAGCGCCCCATCGACGCTGGCGTCGATCTCCCGCCGCTTGCTCGCAGTGTCCGTGGCAGAGCCTGACGTGGTGGAACACGCCGTAACGGAGGCGGCTAGCGCAACGGCGGTCAGGGAACAAAAAGTACGACGTTTCATTTTTTTCCTCCTTGGGGGACTGTGGCCACAGGCACTCGGTAAGTCGCAACGCACTGATACAACCCTGCAGTTAAAGGTTAGGGCAGCCGGTGTGCTTCGCTTTGCGCTAGATCAGCATCCTGAAGGACGTGCTGGCTACCAAGGCGGTCGCCACGTTCCCGGCGGCATAGCCGCCCTCCCCGACAAGGCGTCGTCAGGGCCTTAAAAAAACCACCTCCGCGCACCGGCGGCCTATTGCTCCTCCCCCTCGTGTGAGCCGCCGCGCGGAGAAAAGCCAAAGCCGGGCAGTCGCCGCAGGTGCAAAACCAGCCCGACGGCAACCGCGACGGCATAGGCAATGAGCCCATTCCCCGCGAGCCATTGATCCGCCAGCAGGTAGTTGGCACAGAGTCGGCTCCGGGTGTCATGGAACAGCATGCCCACCGTGGCCAGCATCCATACAAGATTGCCGGCGAAAAACAACAGCACTGCCGCTGGCGCCCGCCTCAGCCCGTGCTGTAGCGCGGCTCCGGCGAAAAGCAGCGATATGTACTTGGCTGCGTTGACGCCTGCATCGAGCCGCGCCAGGTCCAGCGCCAGCGGCACCATCCAGAACATCAGGCAGAGCGAGAAGCACAGCAACGGCGCCAGGCCCATGCGCATCAGGGCTTCGACTGCGCGAATACCGTCATGCCGGCGAGCGGCGAGGACGGAAGCGACGAAGCCCAATGCCAGGAGAACGGGAAACTCCGCCAGCATCTGCAGTGCCATGCTGGCTTCGATGGCCTGGCGGACCGGCGCCAGCAACAGAACACCGGGCAGGCAGAGCAGGCACCACAACGCCCACTCGCGTCGCGGGCGCGGCGCGGGCAGGGCCGCGACACCGGCAGCCGGCTTCATCGCGCCGCCTGCCGCGCCGCGACCAGCGCCTGGTCGAACGACTGGTAGTCGTACAGGCCGAGCACCACGCCGCGCCCGTCAATCAGATGGATTTCGGCGTTGTGGATATATCCGCCCAGTCCGTCCGGTATCACCACCACATCGAGCGAGCGCAACAGGGCCGCTTGCGCGGCAGGCGCCACGGGCGCGCCGATCCGCCAGATGCCGGGGTCGGCGCGTTGCTGCGCGCCATAGGCAGCCAGGCGCCGCGTCTCATCATGGGCGGGGTCGATGGAGATGGACAAAAGCCCGACCCGGTCTGCCAGCCCCTGTGCCTKAATATCCTGCTGAAGCCGGAAGAATGCCGGCCCGAGCGCGGCGCACACGGTGGCACAGCGGGTATAGATGAAATCCACCAGGTACACCTGGCCGGAGCGGGATGCCGGCGTCCAGGGCGTGAACCGGTCGCCACGCGCGTCGCGCATCGCCAGCGGCGGCGCCACCAGTTTTCCCGCCATGGCCATGGCGCTGCGCCGGTCATCCAGCGTCCACACCCGCATGCCCCACGTGAGCCAGGCGAGCGCCGCCGCGAAGCCAAGGCACAACGCCAGGCAACCCAGGCCCGCGGCCCACAGGCTGGGCGGGCGGCGCGAAGTTCGAGAGTCCGTGGCCATCACTGCCTTGACTACCTTCCCTGTCACTACTTCAGCGGAGCGAGTTCCTTGTCGCCATCGAAGGGGGCCGCCCTGTCCTTGGTGGCGATGCGAACCTGGGCGACCAGGTCCGCCGTCACAGAGGGCGCGGCGTTGCCCCATTGGCTTCTTGCGTAGCTCAGCACGGCGGCGATTTCYGCGTCGCTGAGCTGCGTGCCGAAGGGCGGCATGGCGCCGTTGAACGCGCTGCCCTTGACCGTCAATTGCCCGGTGATGCCATGCAGCACGATCGCCACCGCGGTCTCGGCCTTGCCCTGCACCCACTCGGAAGCGGCCAGCGGCGGGAACACCCCGGGCAGGCCCTGGCCGGTAGCCTGATGGCAGGCGGCGCAGCGCGAAGCAAACACTGCAGCGCCGTCCGCCGCGCCGCCGCTGGCCGCCTTCTGGCCTTGCAGCGCGCCGACGGTGCGGCCGTCGCCGAGCTCGGAGGGGATATTGATCGGTGCCCTGGAGATGTAGTAGATGCCCCACAGGATCAGCGCCGCCACCAGCACCACGATGCTGCGCGGAATCGGCGTCTGCCCTTCGCCGGGGTCGGCGTACTCCCGCTGCTCCTGCGGCGAGGGCTGGGAGGGTGGCTGGTTGTCTGGCATGGCATCGGGTTCCGTCAAGCGGCGCGTGAAACGGCTATTTGCCTGCCTTGGAGGCCGCATCGTCCGGCGCGGGCAAGGCAGCATACGTGTGGTCGAGCGCCTTCAGGTAGGCAACCAGGTCGAGCGCCTCGGGCGTTGCCACCACCACCTTGCCAACCGGTGCGGCCCCCGCCGGCAGCGTCACCACGTGTTCGCCCGGATCGGCAGCTGCCTTGACATCGAACAGGTAGGGATAGCTCGGCATGATGCTCTGCGCAACGTAGGCGCGCGGCTGGTAGAGGTGCCCGAGATGCCAGTCCGCGCTGGGCTGGCGCGCGCCGATATTGAACAGGTCGGGCCCGGTGCGCATCGTGCCAAGCAAGTGCGGGTGATCGTAGTAATAGTCCGCCGCCACCGATGCCCTGCCCCACCCGCGCTTCACGTCGGGCGCGAACGACGGATCCCGCGGCTGCTGCGAATGGCAGTAGACGCAGCCATTGCCGATATAGACCTGCCGGCCCCGAAGTTCCGCCGACGTATAAGGTTTCAGGCCGGGAGCAGGCTTGACGTACTGCAGTTGCAGGTACGGCACCACCACCAGCGCGCTGGTGGCCACCGCCAGCATGACCATGCCGGCACCGATCATCAGGGTGACGTTCCTCATGAACTGGCTCCTGTCTTGTTCAGGTCGGCAAGCGGGAACATGGCGGGCTTGTCTCGGTTCGGCCCCAACCCCAGGATGACACAGACGAAGTTGGCGATAAAACAGAGGTGCCCCAGCACCATCAGGCCGCCCCCCAGCGAGCGGGCCTGCAGGTAAGGCACCGTCAGCGTGACCGAATCCATGAACGGCCGCGAGGCATCCAGCATGGCCAGCCCCTGCAGGGTGCCTGCGATGGTCAGGGCGATGAAGTAAATCGCGATACCAACTGCGGCGCACCAGAAATGCGCCGCGATCAGGCTCGGGTACGGCCACTCTCGCTGCGTGACACGCGGCACGATGAAATAGATCGAGCCAAAGAATACGAAGCTCACGAACGCGTAGAGCCCCAGGTGGGCATGGGCAACCGTGTAGTGCGTGAAATGCGTGATGACGTTGATGCTGCGCAGGGCTTCGAAGGAGCCCTGGAACGAACTCAGCGTGTACATCATGCCGCCGAGGGTCACGAAGCGCAGCGTGGGCGAATACAGCAGCGCCTTGAAGTGGCCGCGCATGGTCTGGTGCAGGTTCACAGAGAACGCCACGACCGGGATCAGCATCATCATGCTCTGCACGATGGACAGCGTGACCATCCAGCCGGGAACCGGGCCGCCCACCAGATGGTGGCCGCCGACCTGCCCATAGAAGAACGCCAGCGTCCAGAAACCGAGCAGCGACAGGCCGTACGACTGGATCGGCCGGCCAATGATCTTGGGGAGGAAATAATAGATCGATGCCAGGGCAAGCGGCGTATAGAACAAGCCCAGCACGCTGTGCCCGAACCACCAGTTCATGGTTGCCTGCTCGACGCCGAAATGCATGTAGGGCACCTTGGCCACCAGGTACAGGACCGGGAACCAGAACAGCGCGCATCCCATGTACCAGACCGAGACATACAAATGGCTGACGCGGCTGGCCAACAACGTGAGTACCAGCGGCATGCCGATCAAGGCGCCGCCCACGGCGAACACGATGCCGATCTGCCAGGGGATCTCCAGCCATTCGAGGCCGTCGGACAGACCGACGGCAATGCTGCCCAGGCCGGCAACCACGCCGGCGTTCCACATCATGGCGCCCAGCAGCGCGTAGTTGGCGCCAACCAGGCGGGTCCTCAGCACGCGCGGCAAGACAAAGAGCGCAATGCCCAGCCCGGCCATCGGCGCCCAGCCATACGCCACGGCATTCAGGTGGACGGTGCGGATGCGCCCGAAGGACAGCCAGGCCTGCGAGGCGAGCGCATCCGGCAGGTGCAGCTTGAGCGAAGCCGTCAGCCCGGCCAGCGACGCCACCAGCAGCCAGGCCATGGCGCAACACAGGAAAACGAAGACCACCATGGAAGACGAGCGATCCGCTTCCGCCCTGGCCGTCAGTTCCGCGGCCAGCGTCGGAGACGGCGCCGGCAACCCGGTGCGGGTTGCGACCTCCTGCAATGCCGTGCGCTGCTGCCCGGTGACCGAGGGCTCCTCCGCCCTGCCGATTTCCCCGGGCGCGAAAATCACCGCTGCCGCGCTCGGGGAACCGTCAAGCAAGCCGTACCGTACGCTCAGGATAAACACGAGCAGGCCGACCACGGAAAGGATAAAAGCCGAGAGGAGTATGGAGACCGTGCTCATGAAACCCTCCCGGGGCTTTGGCATCATGTGGTGGCCGGCGCGCCGCCCGGCTCGATCTTCCGCTGGCGTCGCGCCCCGCCCGATACAGGCTCATCAAGTCACTTATTCGCAACTTCATGATATGCGCCCATGGTGCGCAGCTTCAGCGCACGGACCGGGCCTTTGGCATGAACGCGACCGCGCCAGGAACGGGAACCAGCGCATGGAAATGCATGCAATGTAGACCATCGAAGACCGCTTGCCAAATTTGCCGGCCGGCCGCGCAGACAGGGCCAGTCCCGGAGCAAATTCTTCCATTGGCTATGCGGATCGTGCAAAATGGGCAGCCGGAGTCGGCGCATAAAGGCGATCTGCACAACGTGTCGACGCCTGCCGGCAGACACACGCAGCGCTGAATAATGGGAGACTCCATGAGAGTGATCGGTGTTGCTGCCGTTGTCGCCCCCGCGCTTGGGGGATGTGCAAGATCGCCCTCCCTCAGCGTGCTCGGCGCGTATTTTCCCGACTGGATGTTCTGCATCATCGCTGGCGTTGCGCTTGCCATCGCCTGTTACCTGCTGCTGGAGCGCAGCCGGTCCGGATACTGGCTCGGCCCTCCGGCCCTGGCCTATCCAACACTCGTCACCCTGTTTTCCCTCGTTGCCTGGCTGATCCTGTTCCAACCTTGACCCGCCCGGGCGCATGAACATGACGACAACGAACAACAAGAAGGCGTGGCCGGCCCTCGTACTGGTCCTGATCACGCTGGCGCTGCTGATTCTGGTGATCTGGATGCTGGACCGCTCGCCGCGCACCGACGATGCCTATGTCTACGCCGACGCGATCGACGTGGTGCCGGAAGTCAACGGGCGCATCGTCCAGCTCGCCGTGCGCGACAACCAGGCGGTGAAACAAGGCGACCTGCTGCTACAGATCGATCCACGCCCCTACCAGGATGCGCTGACCCGGGCCAAGGCTTCGCTGGCCGCGCTTGACCAGCAGATMATGCTGACGCAGCGCACGGTCAATGCACAGCAGTACAATGCGCAATCCGTACGGGCGGCGGTCGAACGCGCCCGGGCAGCGGCCACCCAGGCAACCGATACCCTGCGCCGCACCGAGCCGCTTTTGCCGCAAGGCTATGTGTCGGCGGAAGACGTCGACCGCGCCCGCACCGCGCAGCGCGCCACCCAGGCCGAGCTCAATGCGGTGCAACTGCAGGCGCAGCAGGCGGCGGCGGCGGTCAGCGGCGTGGACGCGCTGGTTGCGCAACGCGCGGTGGTCCTGGCGGAAATCTCGCTGGCCGAATTGCATCTGGAATTTGCCACCGTGCGGGCACCATTCGACGGCCGGGTGGCGGCGCTGAAGACATCGACCGGCCAGTTCGCTTCCGCGCTCAAGCCGGTGTTCACGCTGATCGATACGCGCCACTGGTACGTGGTGGCGAACTTCCGGGAAACGGAGCTGAAAGGCATGCGGGCCGGCACGCCGGCCACCGTCTACCTGATGAGCGACACCGGCCAGCATTTTCGCGGCACAGTCGATTCGATCAGCTATGGCGTGGCGCCGGACGAAGGCGGCCTGGCCCTGCCCGGCGGGCTGCCGCGCATCCAGCGCAGCCTTAACTGGGTGCACGTGGCCCAGCGCTTCCCGGTCAAGATCCGCGTCGAAAATCCCAATCCGGATCTGTTCCGGGTCGGCACTTCAGCGGTGGCCATCCTGCACCCCGAGGCAGGCAACCCCGACGGGCGTCGCTGAGGCACCGCCATGAGCCCGGGCACGCTCGTACCGGACAGCCTGCTGCAGGCGGCGGCGTTCCTGCGCGCCCAGCTCGCGCCGTATCCGGGACGCGTCAACATCTTGCTGCGCTGCATGCTGACCAGCGCCATTGTCATCGTCGTCTCGATGGCGCTCCAGGTGCCCTCGCTCGCGCTCTCGCTGCTCGTCGTGTTCTACGTCACGCAAGCGAACGTGGTGGTCACCCGGCTGGTGGGTGTGATGTTCATCGCAGGATCCACACTCGCCATCGGCGTTTCGATACTGCTGCTCAAGCTGACCTTCGACTTTCCCTTGCTGCGCATCGTGGTCGCCAGCCTGCTGTTCTTCGCCAGCGTGTACCTCATGCGCGTGCTGAAGATCGGCATCGTTTTCTTCATCGTCGCGATCGTGGTGATCTACGTGCAGACCTTCGTCGACCGCACCGGCGAGGCAGAATTGCTGATCCGCGCCGTGCTGTGGGTGTGGGTCGCCGTGAACTATCCGATCGCGCTGACGCTGCTGATCAATACGCTGTTGCTGCCCGCGGAGCCGCAGCGGCAATTGAAGGCGGAAGTCCACCGGCAACTGGGTGCTGTCGACGCGCATCTGGTGCGGCTGACCGACGGCACGCCAATGGCGGAACCAATCACGCCAATGGCGATTCAGCAAGGTGCATTGACGCTGCAGAAACTGCTCAAGTTCGCCACCATGCGCGATGCGCACTATCGGCAAGACAAGGCGCATCAGTTAGCCTGCATCGCTACCGTGTCGCGGCTGTATCGTGCAGCGGGCGAACTGCCGGACGATCTGCCGAACGCTTCGGCGGCGCAGCTCGGAGCGCTGCGGCAGCTAC
This sequence comes from Cupriavidus sp. 05T313, assembly GCF_056396665.1. Classification (NCBI taxonomy): domain Bacteria; kingdom Pseudomonadati; phylum Pseudomonadota; class Betaproteobacteria; order Burkholderiales; family Burkholderiaceae; genus Cupriavidus; species Cupriavidus sp. 05T313. The sequence goes on from NZ_JBFTLX010000021.1 coordinate 9,620, forward strand.
GCGCCGACTGCCAGGCGCTGGACGCATCGGTCATCGCGGACCAGCCATACCGGCCCGCCCCACTTGCCACGCCCGGCCAAGGCGGGGCCGCGCCGCTGCCCGCCGCCGCGCAAGAAATGCAGCGGGCGCTGGTGGCGTTCGCCGATGCGGACACGGCCGCCGGCGCGCCCGGCAAGGCGCCGGAAGAGCCGCCGATGGTGGTGCCGGACGCCCTGACCAATCCGGCGTACGTACGGTTCGCRCTCAAGACCCTGCTCGCCGTGCTGATCTGCTACGTCTTCTACACCGCGGCCGACTGGCAAGGCATCCACACCATCATGCTGACCTGCGTAATCATTGCCCTGCCCAGCCTTGGCGCGTCGATGCAGCGCGCGCTGCTGCGCGTCGGTGGCGCACTGGGCGGCAGCGCGCTGGCCTTGTTCATGGTGGTGTTCGTCATCCCCCATCTCGACAGCATCGCCGGCCTGCTGCTGATGACGCTGCCGGTGGTCGCGCTCGCCGCATGGATCGCGGCCGGATCGGAGCGCATCGGCTACGCCGGGACCCAGATCCTCTTCACCTTTTCGCTTGCACTGCTTGAGCAGTTCGGCCCCACCACGAATCTCACGGAAATCCGGGACCGCGTGGTCGGCATCCTGCTCGGGGTTGGCATTTCCACCTTTATCCAGATGTCGCTGTGGCCGGAGGCGGAAGGGGAAGCCCTGCGGCAAAAGCTCGCCACCATGCTGCATTCGGTTGGCAAGCTGCTGGCGCAGGCAGCAACCGGCACCGCAACGCCTCCCGGGCACCTGGCCTACGCGCAGCTACAGCTGCAGACCTGGGCCGTGCTGTCCGATTGCGAGGATACGCTGGCGCGCGTTGCGCTCGAGCCGGGCTGGCAGGAAGGAGAGCAGGCGCCGCTCACGCTGCGCGCCCAGGAAGTCCTGGCGCAGGGGCGTGAGATCATGCTGGCCGGCAATGCACTTCATAATGCACTGGAGGCCACCGATGGCCACCTGGGCAGTACGGCCTACGACGCGGCGCGCGCCTTTCAGGCGCAAACCGCCGCGCGGCTCGGCCACTATGCGGACGCGCTGGTTGCCAACCCACCCTCCGCCAGTACACCGCCGCCCGTCGAGATCCCGGCGCTTGGCGACGCAACCCTTGCGGCGCCTGTCGTCGCGGCCATGCGGCACCTGGTGCGCCAGCTCTGCGTCCTTCCGGACTGGCAGGCTGCGGCGGCGCAGTCCCCGGCGATGCGTCGCGAGTCCCATGATGCCGGCTGAACGCAAGCCACCCCGCGCCTGGCCGCGCCGCCCCGCAGCTTGGCTGGCCGCCGCGCTCCTGTATGCGCTGGGCGGCTGCGCCCTGATCCACGAAAACGGGGTTCCCTCACCGGAAATTCCCCTTGAGCAGATCCGTCTGGCGGACGACACGCACCTGGCCCGCGATGGCTGGCCCGAAACGCGCTGGTGGACGCGCTACGGCGACACGCAGCTCGACGCGCTGATCGAACGGGCCCTGGCGGACGCCCCCACCATGGTGGTGGCACGCAGGCGCGTGGCCCAGGCCAGAACCGACGTCGAACTGGTCAAGTCCGGTTCGCGCCTGCAGGCCGTGGCGTTCGGGGCGATCGATCGCGAGCACGTTTCGGCGAACGGCTTCCTAGGGCCGTTCGCGATGAACGTGCCGGCCCTGGGGCTCGACGGTCCCTGGTACACCGAGGGCATCGTCGGCGTGGGTGCCAGCCTGAACATCGATCTCTGGGGCTTGCACCGGGCGCAGGTGGCGGCTTCGATGGGCGTCAACAATGCCCGCCTGGCCGAAGCGTATGCGGTGGAGCTTGAACTGTCGGCCGATGTGGCGCAGTTGTACTACGGCATCCAGACCAGCCACCAGTTGATCGAACTGCTGGAACAATCGCGGCAGGTCGCCGCCTTCTCGGTGCAGACACACCAGGCACGTGCCGCGCGCGGCCTGGAATCGCGCACATTCGTCGAGCAAGCGCAAGCGCAGCAACTGGCCCTGGAACGGCAGCTTGTCGCGGCGCGGGGCACGGTCAGGCAATTGCGCGAATCGTTGCGGGCCCTGATCGGCGCGGGACCGGATGACTTGCCGGAGATCCGCCCGGTTCCCCTGCCCCAGTCCACGTCCGGCGTACCGGCCACGCTGTCGTATGAACTGCTGGCGCGGCGCCCCGACCTGCAGGCCCTGCGCTGGTACGTGCAAGCGTCGTTCGACCGGATCGACGCGGCCAGGGCGGCGTTCTATCCGAGCTTCGACATCCGCGCCTTCTTCGGCTTCAATGCCCTGCACCTGGCGGATCTGTTCACCCACGCCAGCCAGCAGATCAACCTGATTCCCGGCCTGTACCTGCCGATCTTCGACGGCGGGCGGCTCAACGCAAACCTGGGCGGCACGCGCACGGCGAGCAACACGCTCATCGCACAATACAACCAGGCGGTGCTCAATGCGGTGCGGGATATCGCCATCACCGGCACCCGCCTGCAGGACCTCGACACCGAAGCGGAGCTGCAGCGGCGGAAGGTCCAGTCGGTTTCCTTCGTCCGGGACAGCGCCGAGGCCCGCTACCAGCGCGGACTCGGCAGCCGGTTCCTGGCCATGGAGGCGCGCCAGCCGCTGATTGCCGAGCAGATTGCGCTGCTCAACGTCAACGGCCAGAAGATCAGCCAGGAGATTGCCCTGGCCAAGGCACTTGGCGGCGGCTACCTCGCCGATGCGCCGGTTGAACTCAGGCCGCGCTGAGCGATGGCCGGCGCCTGCGCATTGCGATGTGAACGCGTTGGCGTCCCGCCAGCATGGCTTTGATCCCGGCCACCTGGAAAGATTGGCGCAAATGGCACATGCGCCACTTCAATGCAGAGCGCCGATGCGCGTTGCACGCCATATATCCTCTCGCGACGCCGCGGTTTCGGGAATTGCCGCTTGCCTCATTGCCTGAGACGCCGCACTGTCCTAAAACTTCAAATAGCGATCTGGCGGGCGCAGGACGAGCGATCGGCCGCCTGGCAGAAGTGCTTCCGCATGGAAACGCGTTGAGGAGAGGCATCATGTGTCGGTGGCTGGCGTACTCGGGCAATCCGATCCAACTCGAGACCGTGCTGTTCCGGGCCGAGCATTCCTTGATCGACCAGAGCCTGCGCTCACGGCTCGGGCACACCACGACTAACGGGGACGGGTTCGGGATGGGCTGGTATGGCCACCACTCGGAAGTTCCGTTCCGCTATCGCTGCGTGCATCCCGCGTGGAATGACACAAACCTGCGCGAGGCGGCCCGCGCTATCCGGGCCTCGTTGTTTGTTGCGCATATCCGTGCGGCGACCGACACGCCGGCGCAGGAAACCAACTGCCACCCCTTTCGCTATGGTCGCTGGCTGTTTGCCCACAATGGACTGATACGGGACTATCCGACGGTCAGGCGGGAGCTGATGATGGCCATTGCGCCTGAGTTGTTCCGCTGGATCGAAGGTTCCACCGACTCGGAAGTCATGTTCTTTCTCGCCCTCACGTTCGGGCTTGAACGCGATCCGCGCGCGGCGCTGGAACAGATGGTGGGCCTGATCGAGAACGTTGGCCACCGCCATGGCGTCGAGTACCCGCTGAACATGACGGTCTGTGCGAGCGACGGAGAACAGATCGTCGCAGCGCGCTACTCCAGCGAAGCGGATTCGCGCTCGCTCTTCCACAGTACATGCGTTCGTCATTTACGCGAACTCTATCCTGAGAATTCGCACATTGCCGAAGCGGGCGACGATGCCATCCTGGTGCTTTCGGAACCCGTGGTCGACCTCGCTGGCGCATGGGAGGAGATCCCGGAGGGTACGGCCATTCTTGCCAGAGGCGGCGTCGTCGAACGTGAACGTTTCATCCCCCGCATGCCCGAGTGCTGACGCACGGCAGCGCAGCGTGTGATTTCAAGGACGACGGCCGTGGATGCGCGGTAGCGGCAAGGCAGCCCGGGGCTATTCGCGGTGCATTTTGGGAGCCTGCTCACGCTTCAAGCCGTCCGCCGGTTTGCCTTGCCATGGTTTGCTCCATGGGTGCACTGCGTCGTCCATGTAATGGCCGGTGATTTGACTCTCTCCGCATGGACGACGAAACTGTAAATGGCTCCTCATGCAAGGATCCGCACACACCGGAAGGAGACGACCATGCCAAAGGAGAAGGAAAAAACCAGGCGCGAAAAGCCTGAGCACGGTGATCAGAGAGAGCCTTTGTCATATAAGAAATACAGAAAGGCCCTGCTCCCCTTGCATGTAGAGCTGGTCAGGCTCCAGGAATGGGTGGTTCAGTCGGGCGCCAAGATCTGCATCATTTTTGAAGGCCGCGACGGCGCTGGCAAAGGGGGAACCATCAAGGCCCTGACCGAGCGTGTGAGCCCGCGCGTGTTCCGCGTGGTGGCATTACCGGCACCCACGGAACGCGAGAAGAGTCRGATGTACGTGCAACGCTACCTGCCCCACCTGCCGGCCGCGGGAGAAGTGGTGATCTTCGATCGTAGCTGGTACAACCGGGCGGGCGTGGAGCGCGTCATGGGGTTCTGTACCGAGGAACAGGTGGAGAGCTTTTTCAGGGCCGTTCCGTTGGTCGAGCAGGCCATCGTCCACTCTGGAGTGATGTTGTTCAAGTACTGGCTGGAAGTCAGCCAGGAGGAACAGACTCGCAGGCTGGAAGCGCGCATCCACGACGGACGCAAGCTGTGGAAGCTGTCCGACATGGACCTGAAGTCCTACAGCCGCTGGTATGACTACTCTCGCGCCCGTGACGCCATGTTCCGGGCTACCGACACCGCAATCGCCCCATGGTACCTGGCCAATTCCGATGTCAAGGAGCGCGCCCGCCTCAACATCATCAGCGACATACTCCACAAGATTCCCTATGAAGCCATGCCGCGCAAGGAGGTGTCGCTGCCCGCGCGGCAAAAGCCGGAAGGCTACGTGGAGCCGGACTACCCGTACAAGCGCGTTCCCGAGAAATTCTAGGTTCCCTCATCAGAACCGAAACCGGGAGGGAGGCAGCCATGCAGCAGGAAGCGCCAGACGGGCGCCGCGACATCCACGTCAGCCATATGCGCTGGTCGCTGCAAGGCTATCGGAAGGAGTGGGTTGCACCGGACATGATTGCCGGACTCACGGTTGCGGCGGTAGTCATCCCCAAGGCGCTCGCCTATGCCACCATTGCCGGCCTGCCCGTTCAGGTGGGGCTCTATACCGCCTTCGCGCCCATGCTGATCTACGCCCTGCTCGGCAGTTCGCGCACGCTCAGCGTCAGCACGACGACAACGCTCGCGATCCTGGTTGCGGCGGCATTCGGCAGCCTGGGCCCGCACCCCGACCCGGCAACCCTGATCACGGCTTCGGCAACGCTAACGTTCCTGGTCGGCGCCATGCTCCTCGCCGCCTGGCTGCTCCGCCTGGGCTTTGTCGCCGACTTCATCTCCGAACCCGTGCTCGTTGGCTTCAAGGCGGGGATCGGCCTCGTCATCATGGTGGACCAGATTCCGAAGCTGCTCGGCATGCATATTCAGAAGGGATCGATCTTCCATAATCTCCTGGCCATCGCGCAAGGCATYCCGCACGCGTCGTTGGCGACTGCGGCTGTGGGTATCGCCATGGTCGGCATCCTGTTGTCCATGGAGCATTGGCTGCCGCGCTTGCCCGCGCCTTTGATTGCCGTGGCCGCAGGCATCGCCGGCGTGACGCTGCTGAACCTCCCGGACTACGGCGTGGCCATCGTCGGCAAAGTCCCGACCGGCCTTCCGCCCGTGACCCTGCCCGATGTGGATATGATGCAGCGGCTATGGCCTGGGGCGCTTGGCGTCGCGCTGATGAGTTTTACCGAGAGCATTGCCGCCGGGCGCGCATTCGCGCAAAGCGGGGAGCCGCCGCCAGCGGCAAATCGCGAACTGCTGGCCACGGGACTCGCAAACCTGGGCGGCGCCTTCCTCGGTGCCATGGCAGCCGGCGGGGGCACCACGCAAACCGCCGTCAACCGCATTTCTGGCGCACGCTCGCAACTGGCCGGACTGGTGACCGCCCTGGCGTCGCTCGGGACCATGCTGGTGCTCGCACCAGTAGTGGGACTGATGCCGGAGGCCACACTGGCCGCAGTGGTCATCGTGTACTCCGTGACCCTGATCAAGCCCGCCGAATTTCGCGCGATTCTGAGCATACGGCGCACCGAGTTCAGTTGGGCGCTGATTGCGATGGCCGGCGTTGTTGCTCTTGGCACGCTGCAGGGGATCGTCATCGCCATCATCGTGTCGCTGCTAGCCCTGGCGTACCAGACATCAGACCCACCCGTCTACGTGCTCGTCCGCAAGCCCGACACCAATGTGATCCGCCCGCGGTCGGATGAACATCCGCAAGACGAGGCCATCCCCGGCTTGCTGATGCTGAGGCCGGAAGGAAGAGTCTACTTTGCGAATGCGCGGCGCATCGGGCATAAGTTGAGGCCTCTGGTTGCCAAGGTCAGGCCGAAGATTTTGGCCCTGGACCTGGCAGGCGTTTCGGACCTCGAGTACACCGCGCTCCATATGCTGATCGATGCGGAGAAAGAACTGCGTGAGGAAGACGGTGTCCTGCTCTGGCTGGTCGGCATGAATCCCGACGTGCTGGCGATGGTTCGACGCTCCCCGCTRGGAGAGACGCTCGGCCGTGACCGGATGTTCATCACCCTGGATTTGGCAGTTGCCAGATATCAGGCTAACCCAGCCAACGGCACATAGTGGACATTGCCCGTTGTATCGAAGCAAGAGGTAATCATGTCACGTCTACTGCTGACGAATATCGAACCCGGCACCGCTGACGACGAAGTCCGCGCGCTTCTCGAAAAGTACGGTCTACCACCCTGCGATGTCATAGAGCAGGTGCCTGGCGATGGGACGCGGCCATCCGTGGTAATGACCTTCGATGACGTTGACCCGGATACGCTGCACAAGTACGCCGAGCGCATCCATCACATGTTCTGGAAAGGCCGGGAACTGACGGCACAGGTGCTGAGCGACCGCTTTACTTGAGCCGCTATCTTGTGGCCGCCCGGAGGAATATCTGCTCGATCAGGCGATCGCCGGCTTCGGCGATCGCCTGTGCGCCCCCATCTTGCCAGCGCGACCTACTCGCCTAGCTTGTCTGCCGCCTTGCCGAGCAGGCCAAGCAGGTCCGGCCCCAGACTCGCAGACAGTTCGCGGTTCGCCAGCGACCAAAACGCAAGGGCCCGCTGGAGGCGAAAAGCCCCCTCCTCGGTCAGCCAGACTGCGCGTCGCCGGCGGTCACTCTCTGCGCTCACGACTTCCACCAAGCCGGCCCCGGCGAGTTGATCCACGTTTCGGGACATGGTGGATTGATTCAGTCCGGCGTGCAGCGCAAGCGCCCCCAGCGTGTCATCCGGCGCGGATGCGATCAGGCACATCAGCCCAAATTGGGTATTGGACAAGCCAGATGGCAGCAATGCTGCATCCAGCTTGCTAGTAATGCGCCGCGCCACCAAGCGCGAGAGCCAGCCAAGATCCGACTCCAGCGCATCGGCGGCGTCCGCGCGCAATGTTCTTGGTGCTTGTGTTTTCCTGTTCATGTTTCTATTATATGCATCTGCATTTATTGCATCTACATATAATTTCAATAACAAACAGAGACATGAAAAACTATCGCTTTGGCGTGGCCGACCTGGAAGACATCGCCGGAATGAGTGGCAGAGTGTTGCTTCAGGCAATCATTGACGGCCAACTGCCGCAGGCGCCGATCTCGCAGGCGCTGGACTTCTGGCTCGTTGAAGTCGGCGACGGCTTTGCTGCTTTCGAGGGCGAACCCGCGCCGCACTTGCTGAATCCGATGGGCACGGTGCATGGCGGCTGGGCGCTGACCCTGATCGACAGTGTGGCCGCCTGCGCTGCCCATTCCTTGCTGCCTGCGGGGACCAGCTACACCACCGTCGAAACCAAGGGCAACTTCTCGCGGCCGATCAGGCCAGATACCGGCCGTGTTCGCGCCGAAGCGAAGGTTGTCAGCCAGGGGCGCCAAATCGTCACCTCCGAGGCGCGGGTCCTGGCCACCGATGGCCGCGTCCTGGCACACGGAACTTCAACGCTCCTGATCGTGCCTCCGGCTCGCTAATGGCGACTACCAACTCACGCGGAACGACTTTGCACGCTGAATGATCTCCCCGCCCTTGATAGCCTTCAAGACGGGAAACGGCGCCAGGATTCTCTACGAAAAGACCGGCCTCGGCGTGCGCCGGGCCATCCAATTTACAGCTGGGCAGCCACGGCCGCCCACGATTCGATTTGGAGCACACCATGACGCAAGCGATCCCGGCATTCAGTGACAGTTCATCGGCTGTCTACGAACGACAAGGCGATACATGGTTGCCGACAGAGCTCTCACGCGGTCCATGGGACGCGCGTTCCCAGCACGGCGGGGCGCCATGCGCGTTGTTGGCGCATGCGGCCGAAAGCGCAGTTACGGAGCCTGGCTGGCGCCTCGCGCGCTTGAGTGTCGAACTGATCAAGCCAGTTCCGATTACCCCGCTGACAACGAGATGTAACCTCCAGTCGTCGCGAGCCACATCGCGTATCACTATCGACCTGCTTGCCGGAGACCTTCTGGTTGCCCGCGGACATGCCCTGATGCTGCGTGGCGCGCAATTGACGCTGCCTGGTGACCTGCCTGCCGGCTGGTCGCCCACGCGGCTTGAACCGTTGCCGGCAAACTGCAATGACAGCGTGCGCATCCCAGGCTTGCCCGACGGAACGTCCTTCTATCAATCGGCCATGGAGACACGCGTCGCACAAGGCGACCCTTCGCAAGCCGGCCCCAGCGCTGCCTGGTTCAGGCTCACGGTGCCGATCGTGCAGGGAGCGCCGACATCTCCCGCCATGCGTGCTGCCGCCGCGTCCGATTTCGGCAATGGGCTGAGCTGGGTGCTTCCGGCGAGTCGCTATCTGTTCGCCAATGCTGACCTTAGCCTGCATCTGCATCGTGAGCCCGTCGGGGAATGGATCGGGCTTTTGTCCGGTACAGAGGTGCATGGCAGCGGAACTGGTGTCACGATGTCACGCCTCTATGACGAGATGGGGACGATCGGCATCGCGATCCAGACGCTGCTGCTACGCGAACGGGCGACGAAGTAGGTCCGGACGGACCTGGGCATGTCGGCGTGCCGCACACGCTCAGCGCGTTCGTTGCAACGAACGGCGAGATCCGATCGGCCAGCAGGAGACCGCAGATGCTGTCAGGAACGACGATGTCGAACGCGCGAGGCTGGCACAACCTATTCAACGTGCGCCCGTGAACCGTCCCAGCCGGGGAACCCGATACTTGACCGGCTCGGTGCCCCGGCACTGCGCGATCGCGGCGAGGATCTGACGCTGAGGCTGCGCAGAATCTCTCGCTTGCCATGGACGGCAACGAGGTCCATCGGCACGCGCTTGCGCAGGTAGCAGATGCCGTCTCGGCGGGGTGAGGTACATGCTGGTTCCCGCTCTGTCTGTGTCAGGTACACACGCGGGGACAGCAGTGAAATCGGGGCCACAAAAAACAAAACCCCGGAAGACCGCGATCTTCCGGGGTTCTGCCGCCATTGCTGGCGGAGACGGAGGGATTCGAACCCTCGATCCAGGTTTTGGCCCGGATGCTCCCTTAGCAGGGGAGTGCCTTCGACCTCTCGGCCACGTCTCCCAAACCTGCCGTTGTGTGAGGGAGGCCACACAACGAAGCGCGTATTCTATCGGTCAGATTTCAATTGGTCAACGATGACTCGATAACTAATTCAAAAAAATCTCAGAACCGATAGTTGGACCTGCGGTTGGACAAGCCGCACGCGGCCTGTCCAACATGAATCACGCCTGATCCAGCTCGAACACCTTATGCAGCGCGCGCACCGCGAGCTCCATGTACTTCTCGTCGATCAGCACCGAGATCTTGATTTCCGAAGTGGAGATCATCTGGATGTTGATGCCTTCTTCCGACAGCGTGCGGAACATCTTGCTGGCGATGCCAACGTGCGAGCGCATGCCCACGCCGACCACCGAGACCTTCGACACCTTGGGGTCGCCGGAGACGCTGGCAGCGCCGATATGCGCCTTCACGCCATCGTTCAGGATAGCCAGCGCGCGCTGGTATTCGCCGCGCGGCACGGTGAAGGTGAAGTCGGTCTTGCCGTCGACGGACTGGTTCTGGATGATCATGTCGACGTCGATGTTGGCGTCGGCCACGGGGCCCAGGATCTGGTACGCGATGCCGGGCTTGTCGGGCACGCCCAGGACGGTGATCTTCGCCTCGTCACGGGCAAAGGCAATGCCGGAGATGACGGCTGCTTCCATTTCAGACTCTTCCTCAAAAGTGATCAGCGTGCCCGAGTGCATTTCTTGCTCGAGGGGCATCAGGGGGTCGGTCAGCGACGACAGCACGCGGGTCTTCACGCGGTACTTGCCGGCGAACTCCACCGAACGGATCTGCAGCACCTTGGAACCCAGGCTGGCCATTTCCAGCATTTCCTCGAAGGTGATCTGGTCCAGGCGGCGGGCGTCCTCGACCACGCGCGGATCGGTGGTGTAGACGCCGTCCACGTCGGTGTAGATCAGGCATTCGTCAGCCTCGATGGCGGCGGCGATGGCCACTGCCGAGGTATCCGAACCACCACGGCCGAGCGTGGTGATATTGCCGTACCCATCGATGCCCTGGAAACCCGTGATGACGACCACGCGCCCGGCGTCGAGATCGGCCAGGATGCGCTCGTCGTCGATCGATTCGATGCGGGCCTTGGTGTGGGACGAGTCGGTCTTCACCGGCACTTGCCAGCCGGTGTAGCTGATCGCGCCGACGCCCTCGCCTTGCAGCGCGATGGCCAGCAAGGCCGAACTGGCCTGCTCGCCGGTCGCGGCCAGCATATCCAGCTCACGCGGGCTCGGCTGCGCCGAAATTTCCTTGGCAAGACCAAGCAGGCGATTGGTTTCGCCGGACATGGCCGAAGGCACCACGACTACGCGGTGACCAGCACGATGCCATTTGGCAACGCGCTTGGCGACATTCTTGATGCGTTCCGGAGAACCCATCGAAGTGCCGCCGTATTTGTGAACGATGAGAGCCATCTATTTGTCGACGCCAGCGATTGTGCAAAACCTCTGAAAATACACGAAGAGGCGGCGTGAAGCAAGGCATCGCATGATGACACGCGCCCGGCGGAAGTGGCGCGCACGGCTCGCGCGCCTATTTTGCGCGCGGTATCGATGCGATCTGGCGTCCGCTTGCACCGCCTGTTCAGGGCGCGGTTACGCCCTCGTCCACTCCACCCATTCGATGCGCCAGCGTGGCGATGCGGGTGCAGCCGGCCAGCGCCGGTGCATGCCCAGCCCGGCCGCGAACACGAGTTGACCACCCGCCCACAGCAGGGGGAGCCGCGCGCGCCGCGCCATCGGCACGCCGGCCTCCTGATAGGCCTGCTTGAGTGCGCGCGCCGGGCCGCCCGGGCGCAGCACGATGCGTTCGCCGCCCTGCCGTGCCGCGAGCCGCAGGGGCTGCCGCAACGCGGCTTCGGGCAAGCCATAGGTGTCGTCGCGCGTAAAGCGCAGTTCGCCATGCCAGGCCGGCACCGCCAGGCTTGCCTCGCCCTGCCAGGCTAGCGCGAGATCGCCCGAAGCGATCGCTGGCCCGGCGTTCCGGGCCAGCACGCGCCCCTGGAAACGATGCAGCACCAGCGCCTCGTGATGGATGGCTGGCTCCCCGCCTTCGTGCTCGATCAATTGCGCGCGCATGGCGGACAAGCGCGCGGTGGAAGGGGCCTGCGTGCCGAGGTCGCGCAACCACAGGCGCAGCACAGTGTCGGCCTGCGCGGACGAAAGCGCGCGCAGGCCCGCGAGATCGAGTTCCGCGATGGTGCCGGCATCGCGCGGCGGGCGCACCAGCCCGGCCATCAGCTGCATGGCGAGCCCATCCAGCAATTCGCCGGCCTGCGCCAGGTGGGCGGCGGCCTGTGCCACGTTGGCGCGCAAGGCGGGAAACGCCGCGACCAGCGCGGGCATCTGCCCTCTCAGCGCGTTGCGGGCGAAACGGGGGTCGTCGTTGGAGGGATCGTCGATCCATGCGAGCGCATGGGCGGCACAGTAGGCATCGATGTCGTCACGCGCCACGTCAAGCCAGGGCCGCAGCAGCACAATCTGCTGCCGCGGCCCGAGCCGGCGCAGGCGCGGCATGCCGCCCAGCCCGGCCAGCCCGCTGCCGCGAAACAGGCGCAACAACACGGTCTCGACCTGGTCATCCAGGTGATGCGCGAACAGCAGCAGTTCCGCCCCGGCCTCATCGCACATGGCCTCCAGCGCTGCGTAGCGCGCGCGGCGCGCGGCCGCCTCGAGCCCTTCGCCGTGCTGCTGGCTCACCGCGACGCGGCGGCTGTAGAACGGCAGTTGCCAGTCGCGGCACAGCGACGCGCAGAAAACGTCCCACTCGTCGGCCTGCGCCTGCAGCCCGTGGTGCACATGCAGCCCCACCACGCGCAGCGGCAGCGACGACGACGCCACCGCCGCACGCAACGCGTGCAGCRGCGCTACCGAATCGCGTCCGCCGGAGAGCGCCACCGCCACCGTGCCTGCCCGTGCGCCATGGCCAGAAACAACAAAGGCCGCACCGGCCTGAAGTGCCTGTGCGACCTTGTCGGTCAAGCCGGCGGACGGGTCAGCCCGGTGCGCCGGTTTCCTTGAACTTGCCATAGGACAGCAGACGCTCGTTGCGACGCGCCTGCAACTCCTTCACGCTCATGCCCTGGAACTGGCGCAGCGAATCCGCCAGCGAACGCTTGAGCATGGCGGCCATGCCCTTGACGTCGCGGTGCGCGCCGCCCAGCGGCTCGCTGACGATCTTGTCGATCAGGCTAAGCGCCTTGAGGCGGTGCGCGGTCAGGCCGAGGGCTTCGGCAGCTTCGGGTGCCTTCTCGGCGGTCTTCCACAGGATGGAAGCGCAGCCTTCCGGCGAGATCACGGCGTAGGTGGCAAACTGCAGCATCTGCACCACGTCACCCACGGCAATCGCCAGCGCGCCGCCGGAGCCGCCTTCGCCGATGATGGTGGCGATCAGGGGCACCTTGAGGCCGGCCATCACGTAGAGATTGTGACCGATGGCTTCGGACTGGCCACGCTCTTCCGCGTCGATGCCGGGGAATGCACCCGGCGTGTCAACGAAGGTGAAGATCGGCAGGCCGAACTTGTCGGCCAACTCCATCAGGCGCTTGGCCTTGCGGTAGCCCTCGGGCTTGGGCATGCCAAAGTTGCGCATCGCGCGCTCTTTGGTGTCGCGCCCCTTCTGGTGACCGATCACCATGCACGCCTGCCCGTTGAAGCGGGCCAGGCCGCCCACGATGGAGAGATCGTCGGCAAAGCTGCGGTCGCCGTGCAGTTCGTGGAAGTCGGTGAAGATCTCCCGCACRTAGTCCAGCGTGTACGGACGYTGCGGATGSCGGGCGATCTGYGCMACCTGCCAYGGGGTCAGGTTGGCGTARATGTCCTTGGTAAGCTGCTGGCTCTTGCCGGCCAGCCGCGAAATCTCTTCGGAGATATCGACAGCCGAATCGTCCTGCACAAACCGCAGTTCTTCGATCTTTGCCTCGAGTTCGGCAATTGGCTGCTCAAAATCCAGGAAGGTGGTTTTCATGAGACTCGCGTACCTGTCTGTGAAGGGGCGCATTCTACCGGAATTCACCCACTAAACCGCAAGTCTGCGGATGCAGCCTCGCGCACTTCCATGCAAATTCTGCTGTCTTTCTGCTGCCTGTCAGGCTAATACGTCACCGGCAGAGGGTCAAGACTGCGCCACATGTACCAGGTGGCGACGGTTCGCCACGGCTCCCAATTGGCCGCCACCTCGCGCGCTTCGCTGCGGGTAACGGGTTCACCGCTGAAATAGTTCGCCGAAATGGCGTTGATCAGGCCGACGTCGTCAAGCGGCAGTACATTGGGCCGCATCAGGTTGAACATCAGGAACATTTCGGCGGTCCAGCGGCCGATGCCGCGGATCTGCGTCAATTCGGCGATGACGGCTTCGTCGTCCATCTCCGTCCAGCTGTCGACATGCACGCGTCCCGCCTTGAAATGCTCGGCAAGGTCGACGATGTACTCAGCCTTGCGGCGCGACAGGCCGCAAGCGGCCAGGTTGTCGTGCCCGGCCTTTAGCATCTGTGCCGGCGTGAGCTTGGGACAGAGTGCCGCCAGACGCTCCCACACCGTTTGCGCGGCCTTCACCGAGATCTGCTGCCCAACGACGGAGCGGGCCAGCGTGATAAAGGGATCGCCGCGCGAGATCAGGTGCGCCGGACCGTAGGTGGGGATCATCTTGCGCAGGATGCGGTCGCGCTTCATCAGGTCGGCGCAGGCCTCGTCCCAGTAGGCGGGACGCACCGCGCCCACCACCGTCTCGACCGGCAGTGGGATTGCCGCGGCTTCCGGCAGCACGGGCGCCCTGGGCGTGCGTGCCGCGGTCTTCAGCACCGCCTTGCCGTCCGCCCGGACCACCGGCCCGGACGATTTGACCGGGGCCTTGCTGGCCACCTTGACACCGCTCTTCAGCGGCTTGGCGGCCTTCGCCACCGTGCTTGCCTTGGGCGACTTGAGCGGCACCGGCGGCTTCGCCGCAGGCCTGGCCTTGCTGGCCGCAGCAGTCTTGGACGGCGCCGCAGGCGTCGCCGTCTTGCGCACGGCAGCGTTCAAGCGCGCCTCCACTCGGTGGCACCGCCCGGCTTGTCTTCAAGGATCACGCCGCCGGCCAGCAGTTCGGCACGGATGCGGTCGGCTTCGGCGAAGTTGCGCTCCGCCTTGGCTTGCTTGCGCGCACCGATCAGGGTTTCGATCTGCTCCGGCTGCAGGCCATCGGCTGTCTTGCCGCCTTGCAGGAACGCGTGCGCGCCGCGCTCCAGCAAGCCCAGCGTGGCACCCAGGCCCTTGAGCTGGCGCGCCATCGCCCGCGAGCCGGTGCGGTTGACTTCACCGGCGAGGTCGAACAGCACGGCCATGGCGATCGGCGTGTTGAAGTCGTCGCCCATCGCGTCGATAAAACGCCGCGCATGCGCCTCTTCCCAGTCCAGGGGCTGGTCATCGGGCTGCACGTCCTTGAGTGCCGTGTAAAGGCGCGTCAGGGAATGACGAGCGTCCTCCAGGTGGTCATTGCTGTAGTGCAGCGGGCTGCGGTAATGCGCGCGCAAGATGAAGAAGCGCACCACCTCGGCGTCGTACTCCTTGAGTACGTCGCGGATGGTGAAGAAGTTGCCGAGCGATTTCGACATCTTCTCGTCATTGATTCGCACGAAGCCGTTGTGCATCCACAAGTTGACGAAGGTCTTGCCGCTGGCCCCTTCGGACTGCGCGATCTCGTTCTCGTGGTGCGGGAACTGCAGGTCGGCGCCGCCGCCGTGGATATCGAAATGCTCGCCCAGCAGCGCGCAACTCATCGCCGAGCATTCGATGTGCCAGCCCGGACGGCCGGCGCCCCATTTCGAGTCCCACTTGCTTTCGGCGGGCTCGCTTTCCTTCGCGGGCTTCCACAGCACAAAGTCGAGCGGATCGTGCTTGGCTTCGTTGGTGGCCACGCGCTCGCCGGCGCGCAGGTCTTCCAGCGATTTGCCCGACAGGCGCCCGTAATTGGGGAATTTGCGCACCGCATAGTTCACATCGCCATCGCTGGCCTGATAAGCCAGGCCGCGGGCCTCCAGCTTGCCGATGATATCGAGCATCTGCGGCACGTAGTCGGTCGCGCGCGGCTCATGGTCCGGGCGCTGGATGCCGAGCGCGTCGGCATCCTCGTGCATGTAGCGGATGAAGCGGTCGGTCAGCGCGCCAATGGTCTCGCCATTCTCCGCGGCGCGGCGAATGATCTTGTCATCGATGTCGGTGATGTTCTGCACGTAGGTCACCTGGTAGCCGGCCGTGCGCAGCCAGCGCTGCACCATGTCGAATACCACCATCACGCGCGCATGGCCAACGTGACAATAGTCGTACACCGTCATGCCGCAGACATACATGCGTACACGGCCGGGTTCGATTGGCACGAAAGGCTGTTTTTCACGCGCGAGCGTGTTGTAGATATTCAGAGGATGCATGAAACGAGGTGAAAGGATGAGGAATCCTGCCGGCGGCATGACCGGGCACAAACTGGCACTGGCTGGAACTGAACCGGYCGCCCGCATTCTGCTGCCCTGCCCCCGGGGCTGCCCCCGCGTTGCCCCGAAGTTGCCCATAACCGACTGCGGGCAATCCTCGCGCAACGATGCGGGACGAGAGGGACAACGGCACAGCGGGACAACACTGCAACGATACGGCGGGACAGCACTTGCAAGACACCAGATGCGCCATTGTCGCGCCTTCGCGAGACCGGCAACTTGCGCCTGCGCAAAACCAGGCGCGACCCATATCTTACCGGAAGCGACCGACCAGGGTGGCCCCGCGCCCGCCTTGCGGCGCACCACGGCAAGCCCGCGTGGCAAAGGGAACGCCCCGATACCCGGGCCGGCATGGCCGGGCTTTTGCTAGAATGCCGCGGAGTATAACGGACCGCCATACATGAGCCTGTTCCTGCCCACCATAGCAACCGCTTCATCCCCGCCCCTGCGCCGGCGCATTGCGGCCGCCTCGTTAACCCTGGCGGCCAGCCTGGCAGGCATGCTTGTCATGGCGGGCCCCGTGCGCGCGCAGGCCGGGCCCGTATCGCTTGCCGTGCCGGCCGTCCCGCCCGGCGGCGTGCGCTCTGCCGATCCGGGCATGGCCGAGGCGGAGAAGGCGGCGGCGCAGAAGAAATATGGCGAGGCCATCGATCGCTTCGACCGCGTGCTGGCCACCAACCCGCGCAATGCGCAGGCGCGCTTCGAGCGTGCCTGGGCCCTGGCCCAGGCCGGACGCGAGGACGAGGCCATCGCGGCGTTGTCTTCCATGGCACAGGATTTCCCGGAACTGCCCGAGCCGCACAACAACCTGGCCCTGCTGTACGCCAAGCGCGGGGATCTCAAGCGCGCCGAGGCGGAACTGCTGCTCGCTCTCGATGCCAAACCCGATTTCGCGGTGGGCTACACCAATCTGGGCGATGTCTACCGCCGCCTGGCCGAGAATGCCTACCGGGAAGCACTCCGCCGCAATCCCAAGGACGCGGCTGCGGCCTCGGGCCTCAAGCTATCGCAACCCGCGGCGGCCATCCAGCCTCCCGCGGGCACCACGCGCAAGGCAAGCGCCGCGGCCAGCGAGCCGGCGGCCGCACCCGCCCGGTAATGCCTTGCCCGGCAGGCGGGGCCGCAGCCAGGCCCCGGTCTTATCGTTTTCCAGATCCACGGAGTCAAGCATGATCTTTTCGCGTCGCCTCGTCCTTGCCGGCATGGTCGCCGGTGCCCTGGCGCTCTCGCCCCTGGCCTCGCAGGCACAGCAGCAGAAAGCCGAGCGGGTGCAATTCGTCACCAGCGCCGGCAAGTTCACGCTGGAGGTCTATCCGGACGCCGCGCCCAAGACGGTCGCGAACTTCATGGAATACGTCAAGAGCGGCTTCTATAGCGGCACCATCTTCCATCGCGTCATCAACGGTTTCATGGTGCAAGGCGGTGGCTTCGACCGCGACATGAAGCAGAAGCCCACGCGCGCGCCGATTCCGCTGGAGGCCCAGAACGGGTTGAAGAACAAGGCTGGCACGGTCGCCATGGCACGCACCAGCGATCCCAACTCGGCCACCGCCCAGTTCTTCATCAATGTGGTGGATAATTCCAGTCTCGACTATCCGCAGCCGGACGGTAACGGCTACGCTGTGTTCGGCAAGGTGGTGGAAGGCATGGATACCGTCGAAAAGATGAAGAACACGCCCACCACCTCGTATGGCCCGATGCGTAATGTCCCGGCCACGCCGATCGTGATCGAGTCGGCCTCTGTCGTCAAATAACACCGTACCACCGTACAAAGGAAAGCAAATGTCCAAGGTAGAACTCCACACCAGCCAAGGTGTCATCACCATCGAACTCGACGCCGAAAAGGCGCCCAAGTCGGTTGAAAACTTCCTGTCCTATGTGCGCAAGGGCCACTACGACAACACCATCTTCCACCGTGTGATCAAGAACTTCATGATCCAGGGCGGCGGTTTCGAACCCGGCATGAAGCAAAAGGCCACCGATGCCCCGATCGAGAACGAAGCCGGCAACGGCCTCAAGAACGATCGCTACACGGTTGCCATGGCGCGTACCAACGCACCGCATTCGGCCACCGCGCAGTTCTTCATCAACGCGGTCGACAATGACTTCCTCAACTTCACCTCGCCGACCCCGCAGGGCTTCGGCTACGCCGTGTTCGGCAAGGTGATCGACGGTACCGACGTGGTCGAGACGATCAAGGGCGTGCGCACCGGCAGCGCCGGCTTCCACCAGGACGTGCCGCTCGAAGACGTGATCATCGAAAAGGCCGTGGTGGTCGAATAAGTCACTGCCCCCCCCCGCCAGGACACGCTCTACCGCGCGCCTTGGCGGGGTCGCGGCACGAAGTCAGGCCAGACTCTCTCTCCAAGCGCATGACTGTGACCCAATCCACGCCGGCTGCCGGCGCCCTTGCGGTGCCAGCGCCGGCGTGGTTCATTTCCGACCTGCATCTCACGGCGGAGATGCCGCGCACGCTGGCGTCCTTCGAGCGCGTGCTCGAACGCGCGGCGCAAGGCTCGCGCGCGCTGTTTATCCTGGGTGATTTCTTCGAATTCTGGGTAGGCGACGAGGAAGCCGACAGCCCCTTTGCGGCGCAAGTGGCCGCCATGCTTCGCCAGCTCGCCAGCCGAGGCGTCCAGGTGTACCTGATGCATGGCAACCGCGACTTCCTGCTGGGACAGCGCTTTGCGCGCGCCGCCGGCGCCGCCTTGCTGCCCGATCCGACCGTGATCGAATGCGCCGGCCAGCGCGTGGTGCTCAGCCACGGCGACATGCTGTGCACCGACGATGAACGCTACATGAAATTCCGCCGCTGGACCCGCAAACGGTGGGTCCAGCGCGCATTCCTGTCGCTGCCGCTGACGCTGCGCCTGCGCGTGGCGCGGCGGCTGCGCGCCGATAGCGAGGCGGGCCGCGCCGACCAGGCGCGCCGCGATGCCCCGCCCGACTACGGCGACACCACGCCGCAAGCCGTGGCGGCGCTGTTGCGCGACAGCCATGCACCGGTTCTGGTGCATGGCCACACGCACCGCCCCGCCCGCCATGAAAGTCCGGAGGGCGTGCGCTGGGTGTTGACCGACTGGGACCTCGACGGCAAGCGGCCACGCGCCGCCGTGCTGCAACTCGACGCGGACGGCTTCCACGTACTGCCGCAAGTGGACTGACGCCGGGGCCGGCGTCCCCCAGGCGGCCCCGGCCTCCCTACTTCATCAGCTTGCGCAACTCACTCGCGTCGAAGCGGTCGTTCGGCGTGTTCTCAAGGTGCTCGCCGAGCCGGTCCAGCGCAGCCATCACCGTCTCGAGGCGCTCGTGCTGCTGGGCCGCATTGTCGATCAGGCTCTTGAGCGCCAGCGACACCGGATCGTCCGCGTTCGGCGTGATGCCGTAAGCGGAGAACTCCTGCTTGGCACCCTGCTGCCCGGTGGGTGCATCCGGCAGGATGATGCGCGCCGGGATRCCAACCGCGGTGGCGCCCGGCGGCACCGGCTTGAGCACCACGGCATTGGAGCCGATGCGCGCGCCGTCGCCGATGGTGTAACCGCCAAGCACCTTGGCGCCGGCACTCACCACCACATTGGCGCCCAGCGTGGGATGGCGCTTCACGCCCTTGTAGAGCGATGTGCCGCCCAGGGTCACGCCCTGGTAAATGGTGCAGTCGTCGCCGATCTCGGCGGTCTCGCCTACCACCACGCCCATGCCGTGATCGATGAACACGCGGCGCCCTACCTTGGCGCCGGGGTGTATCTCGATCCCGGTGAAAAAACGGGCCCAGTGGGAAATCCACCGGCCGAGCCAGTGAAACCCCGCGTTCCAGCAAGCATGGGCGAAGCGGTGAAACATCACGGCATGAAAGCCGGGGTAGCAGGTCAGCACCTCCAGACGGCTGCGCGCGGCGGGATCGCGCCGCATGATGGCGTCGATATCTTCCTTCAGACGAGAGAACATCTTGGTCGTGTCGTGTTGCCACGCCGTGCGCCGCGCGTCCTGGGTCAGCAGGACTGACGCGCGTCGCCGGCATGGTCATTGGCCGGTGGGAACGGGATCAGGGAGTGTAAGAGATTTGCTACCCTGCTGCCGCCATGGACATGGATTGCGATGACGCGGTCCGCCTTTGCCGTACCGCGGTATCGGCCGCGGTGCGTGGAGGTGGACGGCGGCCGCCATCAACATCGCTCGGGCACGTGGACCAGGCCAGTCATCAGGCGGCGAGCGCTGTGGCTCATCACGGCGCGCTCCATCACCCAGGCCCCATCGCGCCTTGCCGTGACGGCGCCCACGGCAAGGACGCCCGACGCATGGCCGATGCGGGTCTGGCTGCCGCTGCGCACGGCGGCCCGATGCACCACCGAGTCCGGCAGGTTGGCAGCCGCCGCCAGCGCGATCGCGTCGGCCCCGGTAAAGGCAGGGTCGGCGCTGCGGCGCAACACATCGATATGGGCCGCGGCCAGCGAAGCCCCGGTGCTGGCGCGATAGCCTGCGGGCGGTGCCACCCATGCGATCCTGGGCGTGGCGGGACGCTCGCGCGTGGCGGTTTGCGCATCCGGCGCCAGTCCCATGGCCACCGCGCCCTTCGCGCGGATAGCCTCGAGCCCGGTCAGCAGCCCGGTGTCCGAGTCGATCCGTTCGGGCCGTTCTGTGYCATCCAGTCCCAGGTCGGCAGCGCGCACGAACACGGTGGGAGTGCCGGCCGTCACCAGCGTCGCCTCGATGCGGCCCATGCCTGGCACATCGAGCGTGTCCACCACGTTGCCGGTGGGACACAACGGCAACTGCGCGGTGGCCGGCTCAAGGTAATCGAGCACGATTTCGGCTGCGGGAAACGGCACCCCGTCTTCGCGGAAATCACCGTCCTCGAACGGATGGCCATTGCGGCAAGGCACGTGGGCGTGGAACACCTGGCCAATGCCCTGCTGCCAGATGCGGACCGTGGTGATGCTGTCGCGCGCCGGGACAAAGCCCCGCCAGATCGCGAACGGGCCCACCGCCGCCGACAGGTCTCCGCCATGGCCGGACCAGTCGATCCGCCGCTCGCCGATGGCCACCGCGCCGAACAGGCAATCGACGTCGCAGTCCGGGCGCTGCGAGGGACGCAGCAGCGCAACCTTGCTGGTGCTGCAAGTGGCGCCGCCCATGCCGTCGGCATGCGTGCCATACGGGTCGGGCGAGCCGATCACGCGCAGCAGCACGGCATCGCGCTCGGCCGGGTCGGTCGGCAGGTCGTCTGCCAGCAAGAACACGCCTTTGCTGGTGCCGCCGCGCATGTAGTAGGCCGGAATCTCCGCCACTTGCTTACTTCTCCTGTTTCACTGGCGCCCGTGCGCCGGCGCCTTGCGTGGCCATCAGCATGTGCTTGGCAATGCCCCGCAGGATATTGACTTCCTCTCGCTCCAGCCCGGTGCGCGCGAGCAGCCGGCGCAAGCGCGGCATCAGCTTCTTGGGGCTGGCCGGATCGAGAAAACCAATCGCTTCCAGGCCGGCCTGCAGATGGCCGAACATGGCCTCGATCTGCTCGGCCGTGGCCGGTTCGCCAGCATAGCCGATCTCGGCGAGCGGCGTAGCCCTCACCTCCAGCAGCGCCAGCCGCATCTCGTAGGCCACCAGTTGCACGGCCTGGGCCAGATTGAGCGAGGTATAGGCCGGATTGGCGGGAATATGGGTCACCGCCGAGCAGCGATCCACCACTTCGTTGGGCAGGCCGAAGCGCTCATTGCCGAACACGAAGGCAATGTGGGCGCCGGCGGCGGCCGGGGCGGCGGCATGCTGGGCGGCGATACGGGCACCGGCCTGCGCCACCGCGTCGCGCGGGAGCAGCCGCGGCGGCCCGAACTCGCGCTGGCGGGCGGTGAGCGCCACCGCGTAAGCGGTGCCGGCCAGCGCGACCTCGATGCTCTCTACGATCACCGCGCCGGCCAGCACATCGTCGGCGCCACTGGCCATGGCAATGGCATCCGGGTGCTCGCGCACCGCCGGCTCGCGTGGCGAAACCAGCACCAGGCTGCCCGGCGCGGCGCCAAAGCCCATGGTCTTCATGGCCCGCGCAACCGCACCGACATTGCCCGGATGACTGGTTTCCACCAGCACGAAGCGCACCGCGGCAAACGCGGCGGGGACGCCGCCGGCCGCATCCGGGCCGGTGCCGGGAGAAGCACCCGGGGGCGGAATAGGGGCCGGGCCGGTCTGGGGATCGGCGGCTGCGGCGGGGGCGCCGTTGGCGGCCGCGCTCGTCTGGTTCTGCGGGTTCATATACAATTCAGGCTTCATCTTCGGTGCGCCGCCCGTTTTTATGCGATGGCGACGCGCCCGTTCTTCTACAATCCGTTGTGTTGTCAGCCGCCCCGGGGGGCGGCGCGCCGGCCTTTTGCGCCAGGCGCGCACCCTTGGCCGGCCTGGAGAGATTCATGCATCCGATGCTAAATATCGCCGTCAAGGCGGCCCGCAAGGCAGGTTCCGTCATCAACCGCGCGTCGATGGACGTCGACCGGGTTCAGGTCTCCCGCAAGCAGCACAACGATTTCGTCACCGAAGTCGACCGCGCCGCCGAGGCCGCGATCATCGAGATCATCCGCACGGCCTACCCGGATCACGCCATTCTAGCGGAAGAGTCCGGCCCGTCCTGGGGCGAGGGCGAACCCACCAGCGAATACGTCTGGATGATCGACCCGCTCGACGGCACCACCAACTTTATCCACGGCTTCCCCCAGTACGCGGTTTCCATCGCCCAGCTGCACAAGGGCGTGCCGGCGCAAGCGGTGATCTACGACCCTTCGCGTGACGAACTCTTCACCGCCAGCAAAGGCGCGGGCGCGTTCCTGAACAACCGCCGCATCCGCGTATCGCGCCGCGACAAGCTGGCCGACTGCCTGATCGGCACCGGCTTCCCCTACCGCGACATGGAAGGCCTGGACCAGTACATGGAACTGTTCGCGCTGATGACGCAGAGCTGCGCCGGCTTGCGCCGCCCGGRCTCGGCCGCGCTCGATCTCGCCTACGTGGCCTGCGGCCGCACCGATGGCTTCTTCGAACAAGGCCTGCATCCCTGGGACATGGCCGCCGGCATGCTGCTGGTGACCGAAGCGGGCGGCCTGGTAGGCAACTATTCGGGCGAAGCGCGCCAGCTCGAACAAGGCGAAGTCCTGGCCGGCAACCCCAAGGCCTTCGCACAGATGGTGCGCCTGCTGTCCCCGTTCTCCGTGGACAACGCCAAGCCGGCCCGGTAAAAGCACAACGCAACAAAGCGCCCCACATCCATGGGCTGCCCGCCGGCGGGCCCCTTCACGCGATGCGAAGCGAGCGGTGAGGGTGTGCTTGGCCGCGCGGGGCGCCTTCTTCGCTTCCCTTCCTGGCAAGACAAGAAGGCAGGTCGCCCCTCCCCCCCCCCGCAGAGGATGAAACTGCCTTCGACGTCAGGCAGTTGCAGTGAGATCTCCCCAACGCGCCACATACTCCGGCAGACTCCCCTGCACGCCGTCCGGCACCGGCTGCAACCCCTGCAAAGCCATCGGCAACACGCCGGCCCACACTGGCAGCGCAAGATCTGACTCGTCATCCTTGGGACCTCCGCTGCGAATCTTGGCTGCCGCCTCGTCCAGACCGATCCGCAACACCGTGGTCGCCGCCAGCTCATTGACGTCACCCGGCCTGGCCTGCGCCGAGCGGCCCGGCGCGATGCGCTCCAGGAAGGCGTCCATGGCCGCTGCCTTGGCGGCGCCGTCAACCACTTCGAAGCTGCCGTAGATCACCGCCGAGCGATAGTTCATCGAGTGATGAAATGCCGAGCGCGCCATCACCAGCCCATCCAGATGGGTCACGCACACGCAGACCTGGCTGCCCGTGGCCGCCAGCTTCAGCATGCGGCTGCCATTCGAGCCATGGATGTAGAGGTGCTCCGCTTCGCGCCAGCACGCGGTGGGAATGCAATGGGTGCCCCGATCGTCCGCGAAAGCCACGTGACAAAGATAGGCGTCATCGAGGATCGCATGAAGGATGGCGCGATCGTAGCGGCCGCGATCGGCAACGCGCCGCACGCGGGTACGTTCGCTCGGCGGCATCGGTTTCTGGTTCATGGTGGCTCCCTGGGCTATGGTGGGTTTTGCCTGGCGGCGACATGCCGCGTCCGGCGTTGCAGCCAAGATAGGGTTTTCGTGGCACCATGGGTAGACCCATGAGCAGTCTCATTTTTAGAACCACGGCTTTTTGCAACGACACCATGGACTACGGCTTGCTGGTCTCTACCTTCACGCGCCAGCTCGACGGGCGCAAGCTCACCCAGCAACGGCTGCTGTACGAATGCCTGCGCGGCGCCATCCTCGACGGCAGGATTGCGCAGGGCAGCCAGCTGATCGCCACGCGCACGCTGGCGGCGGAACTCGGGATGGCGCGCAACTCTGTGATCTACGCCTACGAGAGCCTCGCCGCGGAGGGCTTCGTGGTATCGACACGGCATGGCACTACGGTCGCGCGCGTAGGTCTGGTAAGAGCCGGCCATGGCGCGGGGGCGGTCAAACGCGTCGCCGAACTATCGCGCCGCGTGCGAGGCCTGCGGCGCGATGGCGATCGCATGCACGACCTGCTGCCGTTCGTGCCCGGCGTGCCGGACCTCGAAGCGTTTCCGCTGGCGGCGTGGCGGCGCTGCGTCGAGCGCGCGTGGCGCCAGCTCGCGCCCCAACACCTTGGCTATGGCAGGATCGAAGGGCAGCCCGCACTGCGCCATGCCATCGCCGAATACCTGAAGGTATCACGCGGGGTGCGCTGCGAGATGGACCAGGTCTTCATCACCGACGTCACCCAGACCAGCCTTGACCTGTGCGCGCGCATGCTGGCCGACCCCGGCGACACCGCCTGGATCGAGAACCCCGGCTACGGCGGCGCGCGGGCCGCCTTCCAGTCCGCCGGCCTCCGGCTGGAACCCGTGGCCGTCGACGCGGACGGGCTGGCGCCCCGGCCCGAACAGTGGCACGACGCGCCGCCGCGGCTGATCTACATCACGCCGTCGCACCAGTACCCGCTGGGCTCCATCCTCAGCCTGGAACGCCGCCTCAGGCTGATCGAAGACGCCCGCGCCGCCGGCGCCTGGATCGTGGAGGACGACTACGACAGCGAGTTCCGCCGCGGCGGCGTGCCGCTCTCGGCGGTGCAGGGGCTCAGCGAAGACGCGCCCGTTATCTACCTGGGCACGTTCAGCAAGACAATGTTCCCGGCCCTGCGCCTGGGCTTCATGGTGGTGCCGCGCTACCTGGCCGCATCCATCGCCGGCACGCTGGGGGAAATCGCCCGGCGCGGYCATGTGGCCGAGCAGATTGCACTGGCTGATTTCATCGACAGTGGCCAGTTCGCCCGTCACCTGCGCCGCATGCGCCAGCGCTACGGGCAACGCCGCGATGCCCTGGAAGCGGCACTGGATCGGCACCTGCGCGGCAGCGTGACGGTCTCGGCCAGCGCCGGCGGCATGCACCTGTCGGCACGCCTGGAACTGCCTCTTGCCGACACCGTGGTCAGCCGCGCGGCGCGCGAGCAAGGACTGATCGTGCGGCCGCTTAGCACCTACCGCTTGCCCGGCACGCCGCTGGCGCAGTACAACGGCTTCGTGTTCGGCTACGCCGGCGTGCCTCCCGGCGCCATCGACGGGCTGATCGCGCGGCTGGCGCAGGTAATCGACGCACTGCGGCCGCGGCAGGGATCGTAAAAGCGCGGCGTCGAAGACCACTCTTGGGAGTCGGCCTGCTTGCCGCCTGCATCACTCCCACGGGACTTCCAAGTTCCGCGTGCTGGCAGGCGAGTATGCAAGCACCGACGCCGCGCTCCGTGCGCTGCGCCGCAATAGCGACCCGGGTGGCGAACATGGCGGCATGGTCGAAATGGTGGAGGCGCCTGGCTGACAAGCCGCTCGATCCACTCGCACCGGGAACCCGCCATGCCATTGCCGTGGTGCCGCTGCTGGCATGGATTGGGCTCTGGGCGCCGACGAGCTTTCGTCCTCGTGCCATGGGCCCGAGGAGGCCTTCCTGGCTTGCTGGCCGAGCCGCGAGTGCCGAACGGCAAGTGGACAAGGTTCTACATGGTGACTTGGCTGGCCTTCACGGCGGGCGAGATCATCCCGCTACCCGGCGAACTGCAGGCGCGGCTACACCAACAAGGAAAGCAAATGGTGCTGCTGCCGATGAATGTGGCGTGACGGCGCGCTCTACCTGACCAGCGTCACCGGCACGCACGACATGCGCAACAGCTTGTTGGTCAGCCTCCCCGCCAGCAGCGCGCCCACCGCCGTGCGCCCGGCGGTGCCCATCACGATGGCATCGCAGTCGTTCGCCGCCGCAACCTGCGCGATGGTCTGCGCCACATCGCCCACCTTGATCTGCGCGACATACCTGGCCCCGGCATCGTCCAGAATGCTCCGTGCATCGCGTAGCGCCGCCTCACCACTTGCTTCTTCGAGCTTACGCAAGGCGGCCAGCGAGTGAAAGGCCGACGCCCGGCCGGATTCCAGCGGCGGCTGGACATTGAGCAGGACCACCTCGGACACGCAGCGGTCCCGGAACATGAAGGCAGCATGGCGCACCGCATCCAGCGCGTGCGCAGAGCCGTTGACGGGCACCAGAACTCTCAGCATGTCGAACACCTTCCCTTGTCTCAATTGTTTCGCCTGTCGTCCAGGCCTGCTATCTGGAATCCATATAAGGCCGGACGGCGCAAATATTCTGTAAAGAGACTGGCGATGGTGTATTTTTTTTGTAAAGACCCTTGGACTGCCTCCGACTGCCCGGCGATGCCTCCCCGCCCCCATCCCGGTCCCTTCTCGCCTCTTCCTGCCCCTTCCGCGCCCGGCTCGCAGTAAAATGCCCGTTTTATCCGCGCCTGCCCCATCCACGGCGCCTGCCGCGCACGCCGCGCCAGGGCCGCAGGCCGCCGGAGTACCCGAAAACAGGCGGTTTCGCCAAAGCCGCCCGAGAGGATTGCATGTCCGTAGAACCCCGACAGTCCGCCAAGACCGAGCCGAAGGCCGGTGCCGCGGAAAAGCACACGCCCATGATGGCGCAGTACCTTGGCCTGAAAGCCGACCATCCGGACACCTTGCTGTTCTACCGGATGGGCGACTTCTACGAGCTCTTCCACGACGATGCCGAGAAGGCCTCGCGCCTGCTCGATATCACGCTGACATCACGCGGCTCATCCAACGGCGTGCCGATCCGCATGGCGGGCATCCCCTTCCATTCGGTGGACCAGTACCTCGCGCGGCTGGTCAAGCTGGGCGAATCGGTGGCGATCTGCGAACAGATCGGCGACCCGGCCACCAGCAAGGGGCCGGTGGAGCGCAAGGTGGTGCGCATCGTCACGCCGGGCACGCTGACCGACGCGGCGCTCCTGCCGGACAAGGCCGATACCTACCTGATGGCGGTGCATCAGCAAACCACGCGCCGCGGCGTCAGCAAGACCGGCCTGGCCTGGCTCAACCTCGCCAGCGGCGAGCTGCGCCTGATGGAGTGCGAGGTGTCGCAACTGGGCCGCGAGCTGGAGCGGATTCGCCCGGCCGAACTGCTGTTTGCCGACGGCATGGAATTGCCGGCCCTGGCCTGCGCGCGGACCCGGCTGCCCGAATGGCATTTCGACCAGGAAGCCGGCACCCGCCGCCTGCGCGAGCAACTCGCCGTGGCCAGCCTCGATCCGTTCGGCTGCGCCGGGCTGGGCGCCGCGCTCGGCGCGGCTGGCGCGCT
Source organism: Cupriavidus sp. 05T313 (assembly GCF_056396665.1). Classification (NCBI taxonomy): domain Bacteria; kingdom Pseudomonadati; phylum Pseudomonadota; class Betaproteobacteria; order Burkholderiales; family Burkholderiaceae; genus Cupriavidus; species Cupriavidus sp. 05T313. The sequence continues at coordinate 37,462 of NZ_JBFTLX010000021.1, forward strand.
GCTCAACTATGCCGCATCCACCCAGGGGCAATCGCTGCGCCACGTGAAGGGCGTGACGGTGGAGCGCGAGTCGGAGTTCGTCGGACTGGACACCGCCACCCGGCGTAACCTGGAGTTGACCGAAACGCTGCGCGGCGGCGAGTCGCCGACGCTGTTCTCGCTGCTGGACACCTGCGCCACCGCCATGGGCAGCCGCCTGCTGCGCCACTGGCTGCACCATCCGCTGCGCGACAGCACGATTCCGCAAGCACGCCAGCAGGCTATCGGCGCCATGCTCGGCCAGGGCACCGATGCGCTGCGCGCGGCGCTGCGCCGGCTGTCCGACGTGGAACGGATCACCGCACGCCTTGCCCTGATGAATGCGCGTCCGCGCGATTTGTCCTCGCTGCGCGATACGCTGACCGCGCTGCCCGACGTACAGGCCTGCCTGCGCGCTGACGATGCCGCGCCGTTGCTGAACCAGACGGTGAGCGAACTGGCTGTGCCCTGGGAATGCCATGCGCTGCTGGTCAGCGCGGTGGCGCCGGAACCGGCCACCGTCATCCGCGATGGCGGCGTGATCGCCCGCGGCTACGATGCGACGCTGGACGAGCTGCGCGATATCTCCGAGAACTGCGGCCAGTTCCTGGTGGAACTGGAAGCGCGCGAGCGCACCCGCACCGGCATCGCCAACCTGCGCGTGGAGTACAACCGCGTGCATGGCTTCTACATCGAAGTGACCAACGGCCAGGCCGACAAGGTCCCCGACGACTATCGCCGCCGCCAGACGCTGAAGAACGCCGAGCGCTACATCACGCCCGAGCTCAAGGCCTTCGAAGACAAGGCGCTGTCGGCGCAGGACCGCGCGCTGGCACGGGAGAAGCTGCTCTACGATGCGCTGCTGCAACAGTTGCTGCCTCATATCGGCGAGTTGCAACGCGTGGCGGGCGCGCTGGCCCGGCTCGACGTGCTGGCCGCCCTGGCGGAGCGCGCGCAGACGCTGGACTGGACCCAGCCCGAGCGCGTCGAGGAAAACGTGATCGACATCGTGCAAGGCCGGCATCCGGTGGTGGAGGGCCAGCTCGCCGCGGAATCCGTGCCGTTCATCGCCAACGACTGCCAGTTGACCGAAGCGCGCAAACTACTGCTGATCACCGGCCCGAACATGGGCGGCAAGTCGACCTTCATGCGCCAGACCGCGCTGATCGTGCTGCTGGCCTGCGTGGGCGCCTACGTGCCGGCACGGCGCGCGGTGATCGGTCCGATCGACCGCATCTTCACGCGCATCGGCGCCGCCGACGACCTGGCGGGCGGGCGCTCCACCTTCATGGTGGAAATGACCGAAGCCGCCGGCATCCTGCACAACGCCACACCGGCCAGCCTGGTGCTGATGGACGAGATCGGGCGCGGCACTTCGACCTTCGACGGCCTCGCGCTGGCGTGGGCGATCGCGCGCCACCTGCTGGCGCACAACCGCAGCCATACGCTGTTCGCCACGCATTACTTCGAGCTGACGCAACTGCCGCAGGAATTCACGCAGGCGGCCAACGTCCATTTGTCGGCGGTCGAGCATGGCGATGGCATCGTGTTCCTGCACGCCGTGCAGGATGGCCCTGCCAGCCAGAGCTACGGCCTGCAGGTCGCACAGCTGGCAGGTGTGCCGCAGCCGGTGATCCGCGCGGCGCGCAAGCATCTGGCGTGGCTGGAGCAGCAATCGGCGGATGCCACGCCCACGCCCCAGCTCGACCTGTTTGCCGCACCACCGTCGCCGCTGGACGACGATGACGACGACTACACGGAGCGGGACAGCGGGCCGCCGGCCAGCGCCATCTCGCCGCAGCAGGCTGCGCTGCTCGACGCGGTCGCCGAGCTGGACCCGGACAGCCTGACCCCGCGTGACGCGCTCGACGCGCTCTATCGCTTGCAGGCGCTCGCCAGGGGCGCAGTAGCCACCGCATGATGCCAATCCGGCTCGTGCGCGAGCGCATGCAACGATCGGGGACATCCGGGCCAACCGCTGCGTATGCGCGGCCGCCTGGCGGCCCGGCGCGGATTGCCACGCTGGGCATATTGATGGCGCTGCAGGCACTGCCTAGCCAGGCGCTGGCTGACCGCGCCCGCGGCCCGGCTGCCGAGATGGTGCGCRTCGCCTTGATTGCCGATCAGCCGCAGTGGCCGGCTGCCGAGACGGGCACCACCCGCCTGCTTGATTTCGTGGCCGCGCGCCGTCTCGATTTCGTCGTCCATCTGGGCGGGATCAAGGGCGACACCGAATCCTGCGGCGATGCCTTGCTCACCGTTCGCCAGCGCTTGCTCGACCAGTCGCCCCTGCCGCTCGTCTACCTGCCCGGCGAAACCGACTGGGCGGAATGCCAACGCGCCGCGAACGGCCGCTTCGATGCCGTGGAGCGGCTGAACCGGCTGCGTGAGCTGTTCTACCCGGCGGATACCACGCTTGGCCAGCGCGTCCTGCCGCTGACGCGGCAATCCGACCAGGCCACCTTCCGCAGCTATCGGGAAAACGTGCGCTGGAGCGCCGGCAATGTGATGCTGGTGGGCCTGAACCTGCCTGGCGACAATAATCACTACCGCTCGGAAGGCGGTCGCAACGGCGAGTTCGAGGATCGCCGCGAGGCCAACCGCCAGTGGCTGGCGCGCGCTTTTTCGCTGGCGCAGCAGCGCAACCTGCCCGGCATCGTGGTGCTGGCGCATGCCGACCCGCAGTTCGGCAACGGCTGGGAACAGCGCGGCAACCCTTCCTTGTTCGATGGCTTCCTGCGCCGCCGCGCGCGCGACGGCTTCCTGGAGTTCAAGCGGCAGTTGCGGGAGCTGGCCGGCCGCTATCGGGGCCAGGTCCTGCTGGTGCACACCGGCGCCGGCGGCTTCGGCATCGACAGGCCGCTCAAGGATGCCGGCGGCAAGACACTGCGTAACGTCTCTCGCGTGGTCCTGCCCAGCGGCGCTCCCGGCCAGTACGCCGAACTGGCGATCACCCCTGGTTCGCCGTCTCTGTTCGAAGTCACGCTCAAGGATGGCCCCGAAGCGGAGTAAAGACGCATCGGGCGCATCGGGTAAATCCAATGCCGCGAGCCCAACAAAAAAGCCGGCAAGGCCGGCTTATTCGTGGGTACTGCCGCGAGGTCTCGCGCGCGCCTCGCACTCAGTGCAGGGTGCGGCTGYTATCGCCTTCGTCGTCCTCATCCTCGTCCACGACTTCGATGCCCGAGGCACCATGCGCGTGGCCGTGCTGCACTTCGTCGGCCGTAGCTTCGCGCACTTCGGCCACCTGCAGCCAGAAACGCAGTGCCATGCCCGCCAGCGGATGGTTGCCGTCCAGCACCACCTTGTCTTCCGCGACGTCGGTCACCGTGTAGATGATCGAGTCCTCGTCATCGCCGTCTTCCGGCACGCCTTCGAACTGCATGCCGATTTCCAGCGGCTCGGGGAAACGGTCGCGCGGCTCGACCTTCACCATGTCGGCGTCGTAGTCGCCGAAGGCTTCCTCGGGCTCGAGCTGCAACTGGGTTTCGAAGCCGGATTCATGGCCTTCCAGCGCTTCCTCGATCTTGGGGAACGTGCCATCATATCCGCCGTGCAAGTAAACCATCGGCTCATCCGACTCCTCGATCAGATTGCCCTGCGCATCCGACAGCTTGTACACCACGGATACCACCGTGTTCTTAGCGATTTTCAATTCTTGACTCCATGAACGATTCCGCATTATACGCGCAGGCCTTGCCCCCCGGCCCCGTCGATCCCGACGCGCCACTCGCCTTGCTGGGAGGCATGACGCCGGCCGCTTTCATGCGCGATATCTGGCAACGCAAACCCCTGCTGATCCGACAAGCGGTACCGGGAATCGAGCCGCCGGTATCGCGCGAGTCGCTTTTCGAACTAGCCGACCGCGACGACGTCGAGTCGCGCCTGATATCGCACTTCCGGAACCGCTGGAAGCTTGAGCAAGGCCCCTTCGCCGCCGATAACCTGCCCTCGCGCAAAGCCCGCCAATGGACCTTGCTCGTGCAGGGCGTTAACCTCCACGATAGTGCAGCCGCGGCTTTGTTGGGACAATTCCGTTTCGCCCCCGATGCGCGCCTGGACGATCTGATGATCAGCTACGCCACCGATGGCGGCGGCGTGGGCCCGCACTTCGACTCCTACGACGTATTCCTGCTGCAAGTATCGGGCCGGCGCCGCTGGCGCATCTCGTCCCAGGCCAAGCTCGACCTCGTCCCGGACCTGCCCCTGAAGATCCTGTCGGACTTCACCCCGGAAGAGGAATGGGTGCTGGARCCSGGCGAYATGCTKTACCTGCCRCCSCAGTATGCCCACGACGGCGTCGCCGAGGGCGAGTGCATGACCKMCTCGATCGGCTTCCGSGCCCCYGCCTACCGCGAGCTGGCAGGGCACTTCCTGGCATGGCTGTCGGAAACGGTCGAGGACAACGAGGATCTGGGCGGCCGCTATGCCGATCCGGGTGAGGCGGCCACGGCACATCCAGCCCAACTGCCGGCCCAGATGGTGCGTGCCGTGACCGAACGGCTGAGTGCCCTGCGTTGGTCGGGTGGCATGGTCTCGGAGTTTCTGGGCGCGCATCTCTCCGAACCCAAGCCGAGCGTCGAGTTTGCGGAAATACCCGAAATCACATTGAAGAAATACAACAAACTCGCCCTGGCGCACGGCATCGTGCTTGCGCCGGGATCAATTGCCCTGTATGACCGCACCCATTTCTTTATCAATGGGGAAGCCTACGAACCGCCCGGCGCGCTGGCGCGCTGGCTGCGGCAGCTGGCGGACCACCGCTGCCTGAGCGCCGCGGAAGTGGCCGCCTGCGCGGATTTGCCGGACCTGATGGAGACTTTTCATCACTGGACGCTGGAAGGATGGCTGCAATTTGCACCATCTGCCCTGTAATAATCCGTAACAAGCAAAAACAGCAAAAGAGAGCGCTACACAAGCCGGGAAAACGCGGATATAATCGTCGGCTGGCTAGTACTGTGTACCACTGCATTTGTCGGCACCCGGGAGAGCCTCTATTTTGCAGTTCAAGAGCGATAATTACCGGTAATTATTCATCGCCTGTTTTTCTGTTATTAAAGTTAAAGGACGAACAATGAAGAAGTCTCTCCTGATCGCATCGCTGCTCGCCGCCGTTGCTCTCGCCGCCTGCGGCAAGAAGGAAGAAGCCGCTGCTCCGGCACCGGCTGCCGAAGCATCGGCTGCCGCTGCTGACGCAACGGCTGCTGCTTCCAGCGCAGCAACCTCGGCTGCTGCAGCCACCGGCGCAGCCGCTGAAGCCTCCGGCGCAGCCGCTGAAGCCTCCGGCGCAGCCGCTGACGCTTCGGCCGCAGCTGCCAAGCAGTAATCGGTCTCCACCGATAAAAAAGCCGACCTTCGGGTCGGCTTTTTTTCGTCCATATTTCGTCCAGGGGCGTCGCCATCACAACGACGGACCGGCCATCCGCGCCACCCCGCCTCAGGCCCTGACCGGTTGCCAATCAAGGCCTTCATGCTGGTCCGCCACCAGGATTTCGCCGGCGGATGTGCCCAGCACCGCTGCCAGCGCCTGGGTGGCCAGCTCCCTTGTATTGTTTTGCTGGCTCAGGTGCGCCGCGACCACGCGCTGCAGCCCCGGGTGTGCCACGCTTGCCAGGATGTTGGCAGCGACTTCGTTTGCCAGATGCCCGAAATCGCCACCGATGCGGCGCTTGAGCGAATACGGGTAGGCCGAATTCCGCAACATTTCGCGATCGTGGTTGCACTCCAGCACCAGCGCATGCACGCCCGCCAGCCGGGCGGTGACATAGGGCGTCTCCATGCCCGCATCGGTCAGCACGCCAAGCCGGGCATCGCCATCGCTCAGCACGAACTGCAGCGGCTCGCGCGCATCGTGCGGTACCGTGTACGGAAGGATGTGGATGCCGCCGACGACCAGCGGATGGTCGGCGCAGCAGACGCGTACATCGGCCTTGTCCGCCCCGCGCATATGCGAGGTGGCCAGCCAGGTGCCGTGACTCGTGTGCACCGGCACGTCGTGGCGCGCAGCGAAGGAATACGCCGAGCCGACATGATCGCCATGCTCGTGGGTGACCAGCACGGCATCGAGCTGGTCCGGCGCGACGCCGAGCCGCTCCAGCCGCCGCGCGGTTTCGCGGATGCCAAAGCCGCAATCGAGCAACACCCGGGTCGTGGTGGTGCCCTCTTGCGATTCGATCAACAGGGAATTGCCCTCGCTGCCGCTGCCGAGGAAGGCGAAGCGCATCATGCGCCAGCCTCCCCGGACAACTTGCGGGGCCACCCCGCGGCCGGGCGCCGCGGGTAGTCTTGCGCGACCTGCACTCCGGTCAGCGCAGTTGCTCGTCGAGCAGCGTAAGAATGCGCTTGCCGACTTCGGTACCTTCCGGCTGGCCCGCATCGTTCTGTACCGTCACGGTCGTGCCGGTGCCGTCGCCCTTCAGCGCCACGCGGTACTTCTTGGCCTTCTTGCTGTCCTCGGTGCCGGTCTTGGTGAACAGCTTGGAGAAGAAGCCGCGGTTGTCCACGGTATCGCGCGTGTCGACATAGCGCACATAGTAGAGGCCCTGGGCGCGGTCACGGTCTTCCACCGTGAAATTGACGCGGTCCAGCGCCAGCCCGACCGAGCGCCAGGCGCGGTCGAACGGTTCGGCCAGCTGCAGCGCCTGGGTGCCGTTCACCTGGGTCAGGTTGGCGTTGGCGCTGGATGCCTTGGCGGTACCGGCGGCGGCGGCTGGGGCCGCAGCAGCGGCAGGCGCCGGGGCGGCACCGCTCTTGGCCATGCGATCAGCCTGCTCTTTTTGCACGCCCAGACGCTGCGCGAAGCGCGAGAGGAATTCAGCTTCAAGCTCAGGATCGGACGGACGCGCCGTCCAGATCGTGTTCGACTTGTCGATGCCGGTCAGCTGTTCCTGCGCGCCGCGGTGGCTGATGAAGACCTCCATATTGCCGTTCTGCGCGCGCTCCAGGCGGGTGCGGAACTTGTCGCGCTCGGAAGTCGAGTACAGCCCATCGAAAACCTTGCCGATGGTATTGCGGATGAAATCCTGCGGGATCTTCGCGCGGTTCTCGGCCCAGTCGGTTTCCATGATGCCGGTCTCCGGCGAGTCCTGCACCAGCAGGAAACCGCTCTCCTGCCAGAATTCACGCAGGGACTGCCACAGCTTGTCGGCCGGCATGCCATTGCTGATCACCAGCCAGCGCTGGTTGCCGTCGCGCTCCATGCGGATGCCTTGCGTCGACGGCAGCACGTTTTCGGTACCTGACTGCTGCTGCGCCACCTTGTTCGACTGGTTATACGTCGAGAGCGTCGAGGTGCCGTTCTGGTCCGGCACCGAATAGCGGCGATCGCCTTCGATCTTGGTCAGATCCGGGGGCACGTCCAGCGTGGAAGTGCGCTTGGCGGCGGACTTGTAGTCGATCTTGTCGGGCGCCATGGCATCGTTGATGCTGCTGCAACCGGTCATCGCGCTCGCCACCAGCACGGGCAAGACCAAGGCGGCACGGCTAACTTGCGTTGCGCCGTGGCGGTTAAGCTTGAGTTTCATTGACACGCAATCCTAGTTGATGGGATGACGGCAAAACACGGTGCGATCAGCCGAGCAAGCCGGCATTCGACAGCGCCTTGCGCACCACGTCGTGGTAATCCGGTGACAGCGGCGTGAGCGGGAGGCGGATACCGCCCTGCATTCTGCCCATTTGCTGGAGCGCCCACTTGACGGGAATCGGGTTGGCTTCGACGAACATCGCCTTGTTCAGCTCAACCAGTTCCATATGGATGCGACGCGCGGTAATCGCATCGCCCTTCAGGGCTGCCACGCACAATTCATGCATCTTGCGCGGCGCCACGTTGGCCGTGACGGAAATATTGCCATGGCCACCCAGCAGCATCAGGGCAATCGCGGTGGGGTCGTCGCCACTGTAGATGGCGAAGCCTTCCGGCGCATCCTTGATCAGTTGCGCGGCGCGGTCGATATTGCCCGTCGCTTCCTTCACGCCGATGATGCCCGGCACCTGCGCCAGGCGCAGGATGGTGTCATGCTGCATGTCGGCCACGGTGCGGCCGGGCACGTTGTACAGCACCACAGGCAAGTCCACGGCTTCCGCGATGGTGCGGAAATGGCGGTACATGCCTTCCTGCGTCGGCTTGTTGTAGTAGGGCACGACCTGCAGCGACGCGTCGGCGCCGACCTGCTTGGCGAACGCGGTCAGCTCGATCGCTTCCTTGGTCGAGTTGCCGCCGGTGCCTGCAATGATCGGGATGCGCTTGTCGGCCTGCTCCACGGCGACGCGGATCAGTTCGCAATGCTCATCCACGTTCACCGTGGGCGATTCGCCGGTGGTGCCGACGATCACAATGCCATCGGTGCCCTCGGCGACGTGCCAGTCGACCAGGGCGCGCAGCGCCGGGAAATCCAGGCTGCCATCTTCCTGCATCGGCGTCACGATTGCGACGATGCTGCCGTTAATCTGTGTCATAACGTTTGAGAATTCGAGAAACGAATACCGCGATTGTACCGGATACCTCAGGCCTTCCGACCGCACCTTCGACCGGGCAAATCCCAAGGCAGTTCAACGCGTGAAGTCCAGGTCTCGCCGACCTGGCAGGCAAATAGCCCGGGCCGCACTTCAGCCTGGCAAAGGATAACGGGGCGGCGCATTGCCCCCCGTATTTCCACCATCCTCCCTGACTGCGCAAAGCCGCTGCACGAAGGCAGTTTTAGGCACTTGCAGGATACCATCTTCGAAGCCGACCACGCGCAACGTGCCGCGCACGGCCTCCAGCAATTCACCCGGCCGCAGCAGGAAATCCGGGTTGGAAGGCTTGCCCACGGTTTCGTTGCCGGCGGCAAAGGTTTCGTAGAGCAGCACGCCGCCCGGCGCCAGGGCATCGAGCAGATGGGGCCATAGCGGCCGGTGCAGATAGTTGGTCACCACGATCGCGTCAAAGGGCGCCGCATCGGCCAGCGGCCAGGTGCCCTGCTCCAGGTCGGCCATGCGGGTGGCGACTCCACCCGTGGAAGCGGCCAGCGCCGCCAGCACGGCCGGATCGCGGTCGACGCCGAGCACGGCATGACCCCGGTTGGCGAACCACACGGCATGGCGACCACTGCCGCAGGCCAGGTCGAGCACCCGGCCGCCCGGGCGCACCAGGTGCGCCCAGCGCGTCACCCACGGCGACGGCACGCCCAGTGGCGCGTGTGAAGCCACTCCCGCCGCCGTGCTCACCGGTACCCCAGGCCCATGGCCGAGCGCACGTCCCGCATGGTCTCGCGCGCCAGCTGGCTGGCCTTGTCGCAGCCGTGCGCGACGATATCACGCAGCAGCGCGGGGTCGTCCATGTACTTTTGCGCCCGTTCCAGCATGGGCTGCTGCTCGCGCAGGATGCCCTCGATCACCGGTTGCTTGCATTCGATACAGCCGATGCCGGCGCTGCGGCAACCCTGCTCCACCCACTCGCGCGTGGGCACATCCGAGTAGACCTGGTGCAGTTGCCACACCGGGCAACGCGCCGGCTCGCCGGCATCGGTGCGACGCACACGGGCCGGATCGGTCGGCATGGTACGCACCTTTTTTTCCACCGAAGCCTTGTCCTCGCGCATGCGGATGGTGTTGCCGTAGGACTTCGACATCTTCTGGCCGTCCAGCCCCGGCATCCGCGAAGCCGCGGTCAGCAGCGCCTGCGGCTCGACCAGGATGGTCTTGCGCGAACCGCCCAGATAGCCCAGCAGCAATTCGCGATCCTCGGCGGACAGGCTCTGGGACTGGGCCACCAGCGCGCCGCCTTCTGCCAGAGCCTCTTCCTTGCCTTGTTCATGATAGGYACGGCGCAGCTCGAGAAAGGCCTTGGCGCGCTTGCCGCCCAGCTTCCTGGCGGCTTCCTGCGCCCGCTCCTCGAAGCCCGGCTGGCGGCCATAGAGATAGTTGAAGCGGCGCGCGATCTCGCGCGTGATCTCCACATGCGGCACCTGGTCTTCGCCCACCGGCACGCGGCCGGCGCGATAGATCAGGATATCGGCGGCCTGCAGCAGCGGATAGCCAAGGAAACCGTAGGTGGAGAGATCCTTCTCCTTGAGCTTCTCGATCTGGTCCTTGTAGGTTGGCACCCGCTCCAGCCAGCCCAGCGGCGTGCCCATCGACAGCAGCAGGAACAGCTCGGCATGCTCGGGCACGCGGCTCTGGATAAACAGCGTGGCGCGTTCGGGATCGACCCCGGCGGCGAGCCAGTCGACCAGCATCTCCCACGCCGATTCGCCAATCACTTCGGGCGACTCGTAGTGCGTGGTAAGCGCATGCCAGTCTGCCACAAAGAAAAAGCAGGGGTACTCGGCTTGCAGCTGGACCCAGTTTTTCAGTACGCCATGATAGTGGCCCAGGTGCAGCGCGCCGGTGGGCCGCATGCCGGAAAGAACGCGATCGGGGAACATGTCTGTCTGTTTTTATGGGGAATCGGTACTGGTACTCGTATCCGGTTTTGCCGCCGGCGCGGATGCCCGCCCGGCTTACTGCACCAGTGCCAGGACAGGCTGCAGCATCAGCTGCACCAGCCCGCTCAGGGCCCCCATCACCGGCTGCATCCACACCTTGGTGATCACGCCCGCGGCTACCAGCGCCAGCACCACGAAGATGCCGTAGGGCTCGATGCGCGACACGGCATGGGCAATCCGCCGCGGCAACAGCGCGGTCAGCACGCGGCCGCCGTCCAGCGGAGGCACGGGGAACAGGTTGAAGGCCGCCATCACCAGATTGACCAGCACGCCGGCCCGCGCCATCTGGCTGAAGAACGGCTCCTGCACCTGCCCCAGCACCAGCCCGATCGCCACCAGCGCCCACAGGAAGGCCTGCAGCACGTTGCTGCCCGGACCCGCCAGGGCCACCCACATGCCGTGCCAGCGCGGGTTGCGCAGGCGGTCAAAGGCGACCGGCACCGGCTTGGCGTAGCCGAACACAAATTGGCCGCTCGTCATGAAATAGAGCAGCAGCGGCACCGCGATGGTACCGATGGGATCGATATGGCGCGCCGGGTTAATGCTGACGCGGCCCATCGCATAGGCAGTGTTATCGCCGAACAGTTTGGCCACATAGCCGTGCGCGGCCTCGTGCAACGTGATGGCGAACAGGACCGGCAGGGCATAGACCGCAATGGTCTGAATCAGGGAGGAATCCATGGGGCGCTATTGTACCGGGGACGCGGGAAAGTGCGCCCGCCGCCAAAGCGGCGCCGCGCGGCGAGGGCAAGTCGGGATCAAAGGCCGAAACGCTCGATGTCGCCTCGTCCCTGCCGTACCAGTTCAGGCTCCCCGCCCGTAAGGTCGATCACGGTGGTCGGCTGCGCCGGTGCGGCGCCGCCGCAGATCACCAGCTCCAGGAGCTTTTCCAGCCGGGCACGAATCACCTCCGGCTCATTGAGCGGGGCCTCGTCGCCTGGCAGTTGCAGGGTGGCCGAGATCAGTGGTTCGCCCACTTCGGCCAGCAGCGCCAGCGGGATGGCATGCTCGGGCACGCGCACGCCGATGGTCTTGCGGGCGGGATGCGAGAGCCGGCGCGGCACTTCCTTGGTGGCTTCCAGGATAAACACATAGGGGCCGGGCGTGGCGCCCTTGAGCCAGCGGTACTGCCGGTTGTCCACGCGCGCGAAGTTGCCCAGTTCGGACAAGTCGCTGCACATCAGCGTCAGGTGGTGTTTGTCGTCGATCCCGCGCAGGCGGCGCAGCCGCTCCACCGCAGCCTTGTCGTCCAGCCGGCAGGCCAGCGCGTAGCTGGAGTCGGTTGGCAAGGCAATCAGCCCGCCCTGCCCGATGATCTGCGCGGCCTGCTTGATCAGGCGGGCTTGCGGGTTGAGCGGATGGATTTCAAAATATTGGGACATAGGCGGGCCAGGGGAAAACGGTCGCGGGCCTGGGGCGAATACCGCGCGCACTCCGGGCCAGCTCTGCGATGGGGAGAAGCGAATGGGGCGCATGGTACGGGCCGGCGCGGCTTACCAGTCATGCCAGACCGGCGTGACCGAGGACGGCAGCGGCGGCAGCGAGCCCAGCTCGATCCGGCCTTCGCCCGGCCCATGGAAATCCGAGCCGCGGGAAGCCAGCAGGCCGTAGTGATGCGCGACATCGACGTAGCGGCGGTACTGGTCCGGCGTATGGCTGCCAGTGACCACCTCGACCGCGGCCCCGCCGAGCTGCTTGAACTCGTCGAACAGCGCATCATGCTGCAGTTGCGTGTAGTTGTAGCGCCCCGGGTGGGCCATCACCGGAATGCCGCCTGCCGCCTGGATCCATCCCACGGCATCGGCCAGCCTGGCCCAGCGGTGCCCCACAAAACCCGGACAGCCTTCGCCGAGGTAATCGCTGAACACGTCGCCGATGGTCTTGCACCGCCCCTGCTC
>NZ_JBFTLX010000022.1:0-48277 GCF_056396665.1 Cupriavidus sp. 05T313
GGGTGCCACGGGCACGCAACACGTGCTAGCCAAAAAAGTGGGGCCCTGTGGAAAATCCGTCCGTCTTCCGGCTGAAATACAACAAAACCTGAAAACCAAAACCAACGCAACACTAGGCCATAGGTGCCAAGAATGTTACCAAACGATGTCAGGGCTAAGTTGTAATGTCCGTTTATAGCCAAGTTCAAATGTCCGAGTTTGCCAAGCGTAACCTGAGCGGTTTCCAGTCTACTGGAGGCTGCCATGGCACCGGACACCATCCCCCTGACCATGCGGCAAATCGATCGATTGAAGATCATTCAGGCGCTGGCGGACGGCTTTCTCAAGACCGGTATCGCGGCAGCGAGGCTGGGACTCACGGCACGCCAGACGCTGCGTCTGCTGCGGCACTATCAGACCGTCGGTGCGCCTGGTTTGCTAAATAGCCATCAAGGGTTGCCGGGCAACAATCAATTGCCGCCCGGGCTCGAATCGCGCGTCCGCAGGCTGATCCGCGACACCTATGCCGACTTCGGCCCGACCCTGGCCTGCGAGAAGCTGCGCGAGCGCCATGGCATCACGCTGGCCAAGGAGACCGTGCGCCGGATCATGATCGACGCTGGCTTCTGGGTGCCGAGGAAGCTGCGCCCGCCCAAGGTCCACCAGCCGCGCAGGCGCCGCGCCTGTCTGGGCGAGCTGGTGCAGATCGATGGCAGCGACCATGCGTGGTTCGAGGAGCGGGCGCCGGCCTGCACGCTGCTGGTCTATGTCGACGATGCCACCAGCCGGCTGATGCAGCTGCTGTTCGTGCCGACCGAATCGACGCAGGCGTACTTCGAGGCAACGCGGGCCTATGTCGAGCACCATGGCAAGCCGATGGCGTTCTACAGCGACAAGGCGAGCATCTTCCGGGTCAATCGCCAGGAAGCAGCCGAAGGGCGCGGCTACACGCAGTTTGGGCGGGCCCTGTACGAGCTGAACATCGACATCCTGTGCGCCAACACCAGCCCCGCCAAAGGCCGTGTGGAGCGGATGAACGGCACGCTGCAGGACCGGCTGGTCAAGGAGCTGCGGCTGCGCGGCATTAGCACCATGCCAATCGCCAATGCCTTTGCGCCGGCCTTTATCGCCGACTTCAATGCCCGCTTTGGCAAGCCGCCGCGCAGCGACTTCGATGCCCACCGGCCGCTGCGCGTTGACGAGGATTTGACGCGGATCTTCACCTGGCGCGAATGGCGCAAGGTGTCGCAGAGCCTGACGCTGCAGTACGACAAGGTGATGTACCTGCTGGAGGATCGGCCCGAGCTCAGACGGCTAATCCACCGCTATCTCGAGGTGGCGGAATATCCGGACGGGCGGATCGAACTGTGGGCCGATGGCATCGCTCTGCCCTACACCACCTATGACCGGCTGGCCGAGATCGACCAGGGCGCGATCGTGGAGCACAAGCGGCTGGGGCATGTGCTGGCCATTGCGGCCAAGGTCCAGGCGTTGCGTGACAGCCGGCAAACCGCAGGGCCTTCGCGCACGCTGTCGGGCGAGCCCCCGCGGCCACACCAGCCTGCGCTSCACACCAAGCGCCAGCGGCTGATCAATCGGCTGGATCTGGAGCGCGCCATCGCCGGCACCACCGCCCCACCCTGTGCTGGCTTCTCCCCTTCCGGCCAGCTTGACCGCGTTACGGCTAAACCACAAAAAGCACGACCGCACTGACATTTCAAATTAGCCAGCCGACTGACATCTAAAAACAGCCTAGACAACGAGGCACATTGATAGGCGTGCCCCGATTCGTCCAAGAAGTYCWCCATGGGTAATGCGTTGACGGCCATTGACCCGGAGGCTTCCTAAATCGAATGTCCTGCTGTAGGAAACCGGAATTCGCTGGACTAGCCGTGCGCCGCAGGGGTTCAATGCGCCCACGTAGGACCGTTGACGGCCAGTTCCGGCCGTCGGCCCGGTGGTCCATTCGGACGCTCGAGCGTCGCTTCAACACTAAACAACGGCCACTCGCGCGTCGGCGGCGCTTGTCGGTTCATCGGCCGTTGCGCACGGTCATGTTGCTTGCCCGATGATCGTGAAGGACCGCCAGAGTCAGCCAACTGCGGCCGTTGTCCGGCCCCATCCAATAGACATTCGAAACGTCCGCAGACAACGGATCTTCGCGCGCCGGGTACTCCAGATCGAGGACAAGGCCGGAATGATGCTTGGCGCGTGACGTCAATCCGGCTTCGCTGTCATAGTTGTGATTTCATGATCGACGCGAGGCGATCAGAGAGCTTTTCACGCCAGGGTCGACTCGACCAGGCAGCGAACGACGTCGGCTTGGACAGGGCAAGGTCTTCTTCGAATGTCCTTGTTTGCTCGGCGGCAAATTCACGATCCAGGATATTCAGCGTGGCCTCGTCGTTGAGATGGAACGAGCGATTGTCGAAATTCGTCGATCCGACCGAGACAAGCAAGCCATCGACGATCATCACTTTGCAGTGATACATCGTGGGACGGTACTCGACAATGATGGCGCCGGCCTCCAAAGGTTGGCCCCAGCGGGAGCGAGAAGCCGACCGCGCGGTCTCGGAGTCCATGTGTTCACCCGGCACGATAATGCGAACCCTGACCCGGCGTTTCAGCGCGGCAAGCAGTGCTTTCAGTGTCAGGTCGTCAGGCACAAAATAGGCGGATGATAGATCGATGGATCGGCTGGCGGCGGTGATAGCAAGCAGGTACATCAACGCCATGCTTTCACTGCCCCCGGTGGGCGAACTGCTGAAGATCTGCGCTCGCCCCTGGCCAACACGCGGCAGCACGGGGAAATAGGGTTCCGTCGCAGTAACGGTGCCGAAGTAGAATTTGCGGTCGCGAAACCCGAAGCCAGAAGATGAGCCATCACACGAAGCGCCCACGAAAGAGCCTGCCGGCAGGGATTGCCAAGGTGCTCAAGCGCCTGCACTACCCGCTGGACGTGATTCTGCTATGCGTGCGCTGGTACGTGGCGTACTCACTAAGTCTGCGGGATCTGGAGGAAATGATGGCCGAACGCGGTATCTCGGTGGACCATTCCACCGTGCATCGCTGGGTGATCAAGCTGCTACCGGTGTTCGAGCAGGCATTTCGCAGGCATCAGCGTCCGGTGGGCACCAGTTGGCGCATGGACGAAACCTACCTCCTGGTAAAGGGGCAATGGAAGTATCTCTACCGGGCTGTGGACAAGGCCGGCAAGACCATTGATTTCCTGTTGTGTGCACGCCGTGACACGGCCGCTGCCCGGCGCTTCTTCGAGAAGGCCATCGCCCAGAACGGGGCTCCGCAGACTGTCACGGTGGGCAAGAGCCGCGCCAATCTGGCAGCCCTGCAGGCCATCAACGCTAAAAGGGAAACTCCCATCAAGATCCGGCAAAACAAATACCTGAACAACCTCGTCGAGCAGGACCACCGGTCCATCAAACGCCGGGTCAGGCCGATGCTGGGATTCCAGAATTTTCGCTTCGCCCGCATTATCCTGGGTGGCATCGAGACCATGCGCATGATCTGCAAAAGGCAGATGGTCGCCCCAAAGGGGAGTAGTCCGTCCGCTGCTGAGCAATTTTACTCGCTGGCCGCATAAGCGCAGCACCCCGGCTACTCCTCGCTGGTACCACCTCCTTATCGCGACAAAACCCGGGGAAGTCAACAATGGCTGGACTATCCTGACATCGGCGCTTGCTACCGAGCGGATGATGATGGGTAGCTTCGTGGCCAATGCCCGCGCGGAATTCGAGCGCCTGGTTCGCTGCGTTCGCGGCGCGGCTGAACCTCATACGGTGCAAATGTAGACAAGCGCTGATCGACCATGGCGCCACCGACGGTAAAGTGATACAGGCTTTGCCAAGCGTGATCTTTGATTCCCAGCATGGCGTGCATTTCATCGTCGAAAAAACAGCCAATTCCCGTAGCGCGCTCTCCGGAGGCTTCTGCTTCAAGATAGAGCGCCTGGCCGAGAATTCCGCATTCCCAGAAAAGATGGCGATAACGCCATGGTTGCTTCAGGGCGATTTCGAAATTTGCGATCATTCCCAGCGCAAAGCAGGAATCAGCGGCGATGTCCTGGTGACAACAGATCAACTTTGCCACTGCGCGTAAATCGTAAGGTAGCAGAAAATAGAGCGGCAGATGGTCCGGTCCAGTCTTTTGCCACAGCCATTCCGGGCGCATAGCCTGCTTGAGGCTAGGCAGCGCCCCGGAATGTCTCACTAGCACATACAGGCCCGGCTCCAGATCGTCCACGCGGTGCACCAACAGCGCCGGATGCACCGCGACTGGAGACATCAGCGTATTCCACGGTGGCGTGTCGCTACGTACCAACAGACATGCCAGCATGGCGAAAAAAGCCGCGGCGGTGATGCGCGTCGTACCATCGAAACTCACAGCGCTGCGGCGCTGCCGAGCGATTCGGGCAAAGCTCAGATCAAGGGCGGGCGTCGCGGACCACCGGTGCGGCTCCGGATTTGGCGAGCTCGGTTCGCGAGTACGAGACTTGTGCGTGGCGCGATGGATCGAATCGATGTCGGGCCAACTCTCATGTCCCGCGCTTAGTTGATTCGCGTATCCGTACCAGTGCGCCTTATCCAAAGCAGCCTGCAGGCACCTAGGGTCCGGCTGTGCTTCAGGATTGCCGATCCAAAGCAGGGCATCTGGCACCTCTGGTTCGGCCGGTCCAAAATCCTCGCGGCGGTTCAATCCAAGCAATGCGGCCAACGCGTCATCCGCAGCCGCCTCCACCAGCCGCGTCTGCCAGCCGAGAGCTGCCGCGGCGTAACTCACTGCCGCGATAGCATGGCCGCAGTCATGCTGGCAGTAGCGCCATGCGCGCATTCCGTATTTCCACGCCTCGCGCCAGTGGATCGAGCTGATGCCGACCAGGATACCGCCGCCTGCAAACGCCTCGGTCCATCGAGGATCATCCAATTCAGCGCGATGTTCAAGTACATGGTTGCGGCTCAGGTAATGGTAGACCCCGCCAGCCAAGCCGGGCAGAGCCGGACACAGAAGATAGCCCTCGGTCGGATGCAGATTCCCGCTCGAAGGATTGCAGCGCAGTGACCACCGCTGAGCACCGTAGGATTTGCACGCTGACAGGCCGAGTGAAAGTTCAAACAGGATTGCCAGGGTACGAAGACTGAATCTTTGCGCGGGAGGCAGAGTGCCGCAGCGCAGCTCGTTGTAGCGTGCGGCCAAGGTGTCCGCGACCAATGGAAGAGCAATCCGCGGTGTGCCTTGAAACACCCGGAACGGGTCTGGCTGGGTTGCCCAGTCGAGCCCTTCGGGACCGGGAGCGTAGCTGTCGACACGGTGCTTGCTGCGTTCGTGATATTCAAGCAACACCTGCGTTAATCGGCTCATATGCCTTCAGCTCAGGAATGCTGATTTCGTATTATGGATCCTTTTCGGCCACCTGACGTCGCGGCGATAAGTGAACGCATCGAAGTACAGGGAGGGCCATTTTCTCGCCAGTGGGCGCAACTGGCAAGGGAGTTGGTCGGGCGCCCACCAGTTGAGTAACCCTTGTTGGGAATCTAGTCGCAAGAGCGTATTCTTAAGAAGTGACATGACAGCAGACCATAAGCAACGACAAGGCACTCATGAAGTACGCCCCCGTACCTCCGGCCCCGACAAAGCGCTCGACAACATCGAGAAAGCGCCAGAGTGAACAACCAGATGAAGGTCGCAAGACTGCGCAACCCGGTCAATTCGATCCGCAAAACAAGCAGATTGCAGATTTGAGCTAGTTCGCGTCGAAGCAGCAGTCCAATGCTGCATCAACATCACTTTTGGTGCTATCGCGCCTACAAACGGATTTCTGACGCTGCCATCGCGGATTTCCTGTCCGGCTGTACCAACCAACGTTGACACCATGGGTCTCAATCCTCCGAGCGCAGTTGTGCCCGGATAACCGAGGTGCTGCTATGCGTACCCTTCTCTATTTTCGTTTCGCAGATGCTGCTTCGGCCAGAAATGGCTGGACTCAGGTGCTTGCCCTATCAAGGGCGCCAACTTACGTAACGGGTCCGTGGTTCATGGGCAGAGGCCTCAAGCCTATCGAGGGCTTTCCGGCTGCCGATAGCAGCCATACCACATTCCGACCCGAAGTTTCGATGGCTGGATATGTTATCTGCGCGGTACTGGGTATAGCTCTCGCCGGATACTACGGCGACCATTCTGACCCGCTGAGTAGTCTCACCACCTATGGCCTTGGCTTTATGATCGGGGGCCTCGATTAGCCCGACATGCGGCCTTATTGTCGCAAGGCGAGCTTCTCATGATTGTGGGCTGCAAATCATCCGAGAAGGATAAGGTTATGACCTTGCTATATGGCAGAGGCGGAGTCGGCATAGAGGAGCACGGCGATTTTCTGCCGCATCTCCGCTGGATATAAAAATGGAATCTATTCCATTGCCACCGGACTAGGCTTACGTCTCGTCCGCGACTGCCGGTTCCTGAAAAGACGGCTTCCGCTGCTGGTAATGGCTTGCGAGGCGTGCCCAGACGCACCCGCAACGACGGTGGCGGATTCTTAGGAATCTCTGCCTTGAGCAACGGTCCGACAACGCGCCGGCAGAATCGGACTGCCCCAGTTGCCTGTCGCTATTGACGTCAGCCAACTCTCATATATCCGACCTATTATGATAGTTCGCCCCTGTGCATTCCAATGYAAGAGCGATTGAGTCACTAACCGGAGTCACATATGACCGTCAGGTTCAAATGTTGGTCCGAAGACGGCGAGGAAGTCATCAACGTACCAAAATCTCAGCTAATCTCGGAGTTCGCACCCCACACGACATTGCCCACAGTCCAGAAACAGGCAAAAGACGTCGAAGAAAAGGCCGTCAAATGGACGATGCCGGACGACCCAGATAGGTTTGGCGATTACGCGTAGCACTTACGCCGAGGTGCCCAGAGCAAACAGCCCGCGCAGCGAACTGCGCGGGCCCCGCAGTCTCCGGGCGACGCGTCCGCATTGACTACATCCCAGAAAATCCCTCATCCGACGTTCGCGGAATCGCCCTGCGCATTGCCGCCACTCAGCCAGCCAGCCAGCAAATAATGGTTCCCTGCCAAAGATCCGTGAAAGCCCTTTTGAGAGCCTTCCCGCAGCAGCCACAGCGGCAGGACTCCACAATGTTCAATTGCGCGACCTGGCCGTGGCCTAGCGACCTCGAGCAGCGGCCCCAGCTTGCCAATAGGATCACGTCAACCTTGCGGCAGGATACCTGCGAACGCCTCATTGGAAGCGCGAAGACATCTGCTGGGATAGCCGGCGAGGTCTATCGCATTTTGATGGCGGGGAGCGTGCTGCCGCAGTGAAACTCCGAGCTTTCGCCGCGGCGCCGAACGGTTCCACCGTATTCAGTCTGCTTGTGCCTCAATCTTTCATGGCGTGTGTCCCTAAAGGGAAGTATCGCGTGCGGGCGGCCACCTTAGTGCTTCGCCATGAGGGAGCGCGTTAACTATACTCACCTAAAGAACTTGCGGACGATGAAGATAGTAGCAAGTCCCCCTGTGGCGCCACTAAGGCGGCAATGACGTTCTTCAGTACGAAAAAACAGGCGTCACCGAACCCGCAGGCCCAAAGACAGTAAATCAGAGCGCTCATCCGCAACAGCGGCAAGCCAATCCATGACTGCAAAAGAAACCTTTCAGTCCCTTCGGTCGCACATCCTGTCCCTTGAAGAGGAATTCACTAAGTGCCGTATCGTTGCCGTAGCCATCGCCAACGAGAACAACTGCTTCGCTCTGCGTCGCGTTGTCCTTGACAAGCACGGCACCATTTGGCTCGTCGGTTCGCCTACTTCGAGCAGTCACACGATCTCTGCTGCATGGAGTCATACCACCTACCAATTTTGCGTCCAGCCATCCACCGATGAAGTCCAGAAGGTCCAGTTTCTTGATCAGTCTGGCGCTCCCAAAAGTATCCTATAGGCATAAGGATTCGCGGGTTACGGTCTGGCCCCTGGCTGTATAAGGATGTGGTATCCGGTCCCGAAATGGGAAAGGCTGGGGAGCCGGGTCGGGCGGGATTTCCATTAGCATCCCGAACACCTCGCTGCGAGATTCGCTGCCTGGCACGAACTCACCGACGTGGCCAAAAATCCGTCAACTGCTTTGTGAGCGGCGGTCCCGCGTGCCACTGCATTGGCTCGCTATCGGCAAGTTAACAGTGCCTTGTCGACTGTCCATTTTTGGTTATGTTGAAAAAGCCATAAGTGCTAGTTACACCGCTTCCCAAGGTCGTGGAAAGAACCGCGGAAGTCCGTTCTCCAACCGTTCTCGGCGCTTTACTCAACCGCCTGCGCAGCGTCGACACATGGCTAGACGATTCCGGCATCGCCACCGGGCGCATCGGCCGACAGCGGCTTCGTGGCCTGGGCATGCTGGCCGCGCTGACGTACAGATCCAGATGTCAGGCAGAGCGTCAGTGCCGCTGCCATCGGTACGCAGCTGTCACCGACACCTGGGAAGTCCGTCCGCTTCGGCATGGTGGGACCACGCGTTTCGTGACCCTGCGCCAGCGTATTCCATTTGAGACCTGTGCAGGCCGGATTGCAATGTCCTTCCTTTGACGACAACGCGGCACGCTCCTTTGACTTTCGAAACCCCCTATCCAATACTGGAACGGCGGTTTTCCCAACATTGTTGCTGGGGACAGGACGGCTGACGCCGTTTCCTCTCGAGGCGGCGCCACTTCATTCGTCCTCGCCATGCGAATCGATGGGGGAATTCGATCGACTGACTGAAGCTATATCAGGGGCGGCCTTTTGCGCGACAGTACCCGGTTTGCGCACTTGACGGATCCCATGAACGCGGGATGGACCATCACCAGGAGACAGCCATGGCGACGCACGCCCATCTCCACGCGGTGCGGCACGGCGATGGATAGGCCAGTCAGTACTGGCCATGACACGCAATCGCGGCGCGCATGCGAAACCTGCGGCCCGATCCGGGCGACCTGCCCGCGCGCCGCCAGTGTCGCCCCAGCCGCGTTCGAGGCGGCGAAGCAGGCCAGGCAGAAGGGGGCTGCGCATGYGGCCCCGGCTTTCCAGTGCGCTCAAGCTGACCCGCAGGCCATCAAGCGTACGCGGCAAGCATCTAGACGCTGATAGTGATCGCGAAGCAATGACGGAGACACTCATGGATAAGAACAATCACCCGAAGCCGTTCTACAGATCGCTCTACTTCCAGGTCATCACCGCGATCGTCGTCGGCGTCCTCCTGGGCCACTTCTATCCGCACACCGGCGAGGCGATGAAGCCACTGGGCGATGGCTTTATTAAGCTGATCAAGATGATCATCGCCCCGATCATCTTCTGCACGGTCGTGGTGGGCATCGCTGGCATGGAGGACATGAAGAAGGTCGGCAAGACCGGCGGGCTGGCGCTGCTGTACTTCGAAGTCGTGAGCGGCATTGCGCTGGTGGTGGGCTTGATCATCATCAACATCGTCAAGCCCGGCGCCGGCATGAATGTCGACGTAACCACCCTCGACACGAAGGGCATCGCCGCCTACACCGGGCCCGGAAAGATGCAGGGTACGGTGGATTTCCTGCTGAACGTGATCCCGAGTACCGTGGTGGATGCCTTCGCCAAGGGCGAGATTCTCCAGGTGCTGCTGTTTGCGGTGATGTTCGGCTTCGCGCTGCACAAGTTCGGCGGCCGCGGCACGCTGGTGTTCGATTTCATCGAGAAGTTCTCGCATGTGCTGTTTACCATCGTCGGCTACATCATGAAGGTCGCTCCCATCGGCGCGTTCGGCGCCATGGCGTTCACCATTGGGAAGTACGGCGTGGGTTCGCTGCTGCAGCTTGGCCAGCTGATGGCGACGTTTTATGCGACTTGCCTGCTGTTCATCTTTATCGTGCTTGGTACCATCGCACGCCTGCACGGCTTCTCGATCTGGAAGTTCATCAAGTACATCAAAGAGGAACTGCTGATCGTGCTGGGCACGTCGTCCTCCGAATCCGTGCTGCCGCGGATGATGGCCAAGCTGGAGAACCTCGGCGCCCGCAAGTCTGTCGTCGGCCTGGTAATCCCCACGGGATACTCGTTCAACCYGGATGGGACGTCCATCTACCTGACCATGGCGGCGGTATTCATCGCTCAGGCGACCAACACGGACATGACCCTGACGCAGCAGATCACGCTGCTGGCCGTGCTGCTGCTCACTTCGAAGGGCGCCGCCGGCGTCACCGGCAGTGGCTTTATCGTGCTCGCGGCCACGCTGTCGGCGGTGGGGCATGTGCCGGTCGCCGGTTTGGCCCTGATCCTCGGCATCGACCGCTTCATGTCCGAGGCCCGCGCGCTGACCAACCTGATCGGCAACGGCGTGGCCACGGTGGTGGTCGCGAAATGGACCGGCGACCTCGATGTCGAACGGATGCGTCGCAGGCTGGACAACGAATCGGACACCGAAGCCGACGAACCCGAGGTGGTGCTCGATCAGGTTGCGGCCCACATGCCGGTTGCTGTCCCCCGCACCGATATGCCTCGCTGACCTTCACGTTGCCGATGCACGCGCGCCCGAGCAAGCCTCCATGCCAATCAGACAATGTGGTAACTAATTCGATTACCCCTCGCCGCGCTGACTCGAAAGAGCTTGGCTTTGATGATCGGATCCAGGTCCAGATGGGCTTGCCGTTCCAAGGTATCACCCAACGTCGGGATCAATGTCTTCAGGCGCTTGCCGCAGACCCTGTCGGCCGCTTCCCACAACACCGTCAACACCTGGCGTACTGCCTCGTCGTACAGCCGATTGCATTCGCGTGTCGCCTTCGTCGCCGCGGAGGCCCCCCTGCTGCCGCAGCAGCTGGATGGCGTGCTTGCGGTGATTCCCAGTCAGGGCCGCGAACTCATCGAGAATCGTGATCTGTTCACCGAACGCCGCGCTGCGATACCCCACTCGCAGCGCTTCGAGCAACTCCTTGCGTATCGTCATGCTGATTTGCCTCGTCACGTTGCGCTGCTCCCGCCGGACAATCCGACTGGTAGCAAACTACGTGAGGCAACAGGTCAGCACGGGTTGCAGTTCTGATGAGTCAATGCGCCGGCCAAGATGTTTGTCGGTAAACCGGACATCCTGCTTGACGCTATCCATGCGCGGCCCGTTCGATGCGGACCGGCGCGCCGCACTGCTGTCCTGCCGAGCGCTGCCCGGCTTACCGGACGCAGCACTCGGAAGTGGTGGTCGAGACTTACAGCGTGCAAGAAAGCTGACAGGCGCCGGCTGCGTGTCGGCGCCGATGGCAACGCTGGTGGCGCTCAGGCACCGTCGAGGAAAGGATTGGCGCGTTCCGAGCGCATCGGGAGCCAGGCTCATGCTGGCGGGGTCCATTGACGGGTTGGGGCTGCGGGCCAGCGTGGGGTCGACTGGAGCGGGAGCCATGCCCGGTTGAGCCGACTGTCCGGCACCTTGCGCATCGGGATCGCGTACAGCTGACAGCGCCCCCTGGGCCGACGGCGCTGCCGCCGGCATTGCTTGCATAGGCTGGGCGGATGGCACCGCCTGGCTGGATTGCATCGGCTGAGTCGCTGGCATCGGCTGGGTCGGCTGAATGGGCTGGGCCTGCTGCGCGAACAGCGGGTRGGACGCGATCATCGCACCAGCCATCAACAGGGATTCGCCAGATGCTGCTTCATTCGTGTACCTCCTAAAACGCCTACCGGCATGGGGACGGCCACTGTAGCGCCGAGGCATCTGACATTCTGTTCGATTTTGCTTGCACCGAGGCCGGCTAACTGCGCGCGCGAAAGTATCCCGCGCCGCACTTTGTGGCTTTGTTAGTTCAGCGCCACCCTCAAGGGGTGCTACGACGCCACCCAGCGCCGTCAAACCCGATGACTCTGCCGGCTCACTCCGGAAAGCAGTGCAAGGACCTTGTATGCAGCCTGGATTCGGGACGCTCGGAAGGCGCGCGTGAATCTCAGCGGTCGGCTCCCCATTCCCCTGCACTGCGGAGTGCCTTCCTTGTTCTTGGGCCGCTGGCTGCGGTCTCACAATCGCTTACAAGCCGAATGCGTGTTCGGTGATAGGCTCACCACCATGACAGCCGACGGTTGCGCATGACCATCGCGCTGCTAAGTGAAGAAGACAAACATATGCCTTCTGAATAACTAGAGCGTGCAACAGGCTTCTCTTAGCCTAACGAAGCGCAAGTTGGAGTCACTTCCTATGTTGACCGACGTTCAACTACGTTCGGCCTCTCACTCAGATTGGCAGCAAGTCGTTACATTGCTTGAGAGTTGCAGGCTACCTGCCGCGGATGTTGTCGAAATTATCGAAGCCTTCCACATTGCGGTGTGTGATGGCCACATCGTTGGCTGCGCAGCGGCAGAGCACCATGGAGAGTCCATCCTCATCCGCTCGGTAGCAGTTGAGCCCGAATACCGCGACAGAGGCATTGCCAGCCGATTGGTTGAGGCGCTCTTGATGCGGGCTCGCGGCACGGAGGCGCGAGACGCCTATCTCCTGTCTACCGTAGCCCCAGCCTATTTCGCGCGCTGGGGATTCTCCCTTATCCCTGCTGAAGAAGCACCGCCAGAAGTCACGGCTTCAAGCGCATTTCAGCGGGCCGCGCAAACGTCTGCACTCTGCATGCGGTGTGAGTTGCGCTAACAGTAGATTCTCCTCTCAACGGGCAGGGTGGTCGCCCGAAGCAACCCAAAAGAAACAAACCCCCGGAAGACCGCAATCTTCCGGGCTTCCGCCGCCATTGCCGGCGAAGACGGAGGGATTCGAACCCCCAATAGCCTATTCCCTTGCCGTATCTACCTGGAAATGTTCCACGGTCTACCCGGCATTGACCGCCCGCTGCAGCCAGTCTGGCATGGCGCCGCGGTCGTCCCAGCCCTGCCCGTGCGCGTTGCGGTAGCGCACTGTCCCCGGCAATGGCGCCGGCGGCGACTCGGCAAAGCAGCCTGCGGCCTGCAAGTCCGCCAAGGTCAGGCCGTGCCTGGCCATCTGGATGCGGATCCAAGTAATCGCTTCGCCGCGCTCGATTTCGATCGACATCATTTTAGGTGCACAGATTCGAGGAGGCTGCGGAACAGGATCCTTGCGTTGTCGTCTTCAGAGACCGTTGGGCCTAACGCTTGTTCCGGCGGATCGCTGGTTTGTGGCAACACACTCCCCCGGAATCGCGTGCCCACCCTCGTCGCTCAAGAATAAATCAAACTCACGGAAACCGCCGGCCATCAGTCCCCGCTCGACTGGTCCACAGGCTTATCCCCTCGCGTGGTGGACAAATTTCACCCCGCCCTCGATCACTTCATCAAGCGGACCCGGAGTTGAACTTGGTGCGCGCCGGCGCCCGGCGCCTGGCTAGCACCAAGCGGCGTGTCGCGGTGGCTTCCGCCTGCGCGCGCTCGACCCGCCGCAGCGCCACCTCGAGTTCGGCCCGCAGGCGCTCGTGCGCCACCTGCCCATCTGCTAGCGCCTGCTGCGCCGCCCCCCACTGCCGGTTGATCGTGTCGCGCTCGGCCTGCAGTCGTGCCCGCTCCTCGGCGCCGGCCACGGCCGCGTCTTGCGTCCGCGCCTGCACCGCTGCCAGCTCAGTGCGCAGGTCCGCCACCGCCTGCTCGCCCTTCTGGCGCAGCGTGCGCTCCTGGTCGATCTCGCGCAGCGCTCGGTGGCGCTGGCGCGCTCCTGCGCGACGGCCACCTGCTCGCGGGTGTGTTCACTCGCGTCTCGCGCGCGGGTCGGCCTTGGCGTGTTCGATCGCCTTTAGTGTTTCTGAGTCGAGCACTGCCTGGGCGTCTGACGGAATGGCAAACAGTTTGCCGTCGATGTCATGGACGTGTAACTGCTCATGGGTGACAGCATCCGTCACCAGCGCGCGGCCAGTCAGGCGCAGGGCGGCTTGGAGATGTGATTGTCCCGAGACGATCCGGTAATTACGTCCTTCTGATCGTCTCACCACCGCGTCAGTGGGGATCTCGCCGAGCTCGATAGCGCCGAATCCGGGGAGCGACATTTCCTCGATGCGATTCTTGATGCAGGCGACCATCACGGCGGCGCTGGGGCGCTCGGTTGCCGCAAGCCGTTCATATTGACCGAGGAGGATATTGGCCTTCTCGATTGAGGGCGTCGTATAGACAAAGGACTGGATGGCGGTCGGCGGGCAAGTCAACCGGGTCGCCATGATTGCGAATGCCCAGTCCCTCTTGTAGTTGCAGTGTGGGCAAACCCAGCCGTACTTGGTGGCAATCAGGATGCCAGGGGCGCCACCTTCGACTCCGTGGCGATGATCGGCGCTGTTCCTGCAGGTGAAGGCGCGCAGAACCGGGCCGCCGAGGCCAACCTGGTTCTCGTTGAGCTTCTGGACCTGATCGTCGGTGAACGGTGCGCGGATGTAACTCATGGCATTTGAGAAAGCAGCTTCGGCGTGACGTGGCTATCGCCGCGCAGCCGGCACCCGCGACGCTCGGGAGTCTGCCCGGCGGCTAACAGAAACTCTGGGCGCCAGGACACACTGCGGCCGCCGCCTCCTTCCAGTTTATGCCCGGGCGAAGGGCTACGTTGCTTTGGCCGGGCCCGGACCTTTTGTGTGCTGCCCGACCTAAATCCATTCCGCTTCGTCGAAGCAGACAGGACAAATCTGCTCGTCCTGTTCGTGGCGGCGGGGAGGGGGGAACGGAAGCTGCCGTCCCCTTTACCTTGCCCAGGAATCCGGCCGGCGGACACGCGCCCGCAGACCACGCACCGAAGCAGGTCACCGGTGCACTGGGGCCCAGTGCCGCGTCAGCGGTCGCGACCTTTGGCATTGTCGATGGCCTCCCGGTCCCCGCGTCCAGCGCAGACTTCGAATCGTCGGATACGGCAAACTGCCGACCATCGACTTCGTGCACGTGCAGCATTTTACCGGTGACTACGCGACCACATGCTCGGCGGCCTCCTTGGCATATCATTCGCGCAGTTCGTTGTACTACCGTTTGTCCAGCAGCGTGCAAAGGTGGAACCGGGGCAGTTTTGCAGCAGCCAGCTGCACAAAAGCCCCCCGCGGCCAAGCCTCGGCCAGCGCGCGCATGTACTTGAGGTTGTGCGGCGAAAAGCCTCTCATGTCCGGAAACGTCACCCGCAGATCGCGTGCGAGCCGGTCTATGACCCTGGCTCCCCATCCCTGCTGCTGCTGCTGCTGCTCGAGGATGTCACGTCCGATCTGCCAATAGAGCGCCATGAGTTCCCGGTGACCGAGCGGACCGCACGCTGGCGTGCCTGCTCGACCCAAGTTTTGAACCCAGCGAGCCAAGCGGTGTAATCGGGGGAGGGAGCGTTGCGTGCGGCATTCGGTTGGTTCCGTTTCGGATTGCGGGCCGGCGGCGCCGGTCGCCCCTCATTGTCCGGGTCGGTCAGCTGGCGAGCAATGCAAGGCCCAGGCCGTTCCATGGGACGGCACCGCCGCGAGAATACTACCCAACCTGGAAATGTTCCACGGCCTGCCCGGCGTTGATCGCCCGCTGTAGCCAGTCCGGCATGGCGCCTCGGCCGTCCCGCAACTGCCGCTCGAGCGTCTCGATCTGACGCGTGCCTTCCTCCTGACGCGCCTGAGAGGCCGCGAGGGCTTGGCGCGCGGCGTCCAGTTCCCCCTGTAGCGTCGCGCGCGCTTGCTGCGCAGCGTCGAGCCCGGCCTGCACGGCTGCCGTTTCCTGTTCCGCCACGACCACCGCGGCCCGCGCCAGGTCGCGCTGCGCCTCCGCCTCGCTCGCCGGCAGCCAAGCTTCGGCCCGCAAGGCGGCCAGTTCGCCGGCGGCCGCCTCGTTGGCGGCCGGCCAGATCGACTGCACCGCGTCGGCCGCGATCGACTTGAGCGCGTCCGGCAGCCCGGAGTGGCCAACGGTCGCGCGCATCTTGCTCCGCAGGTCCGCCCGGAACTGCGCCAGCACCTCGGTGGGCGTGCCCATGTTGCCCTTACGCACCTGGCCATATAGCTTGTTGAGGGATGGCCGGGATTCGTCAAAAATCCGCCGCATCTCCTACTAACCAACTGATTTAAAATAAGAATTGCCGCTTTTTTGCCTGGCGGCCGCGGCACGCGCACGCACTGCTACAAATCCGGACTGCCGTGCTCAATGACCAGCTCCGATCGCACGTTGAACGATGGTATCCCYCCATCGCCAGAGCAGAAAACCACCGCATTGCCGCTTAGTCAGCGCCCGCTTTGGTGCGGTCTCCTACTATCACATTTTTCCGGGGGTCAAAAAAAGACGCCATTTTTGGCGCCTCGAACTTGGGTCTCACCCCAAACTACCGGTAATCTAACCCTCGCGGCCGTTTTAGCCCGTTTCCAGCCGCCGTTCAGCAAACTGGCTCGGCCCGCAGCCCGCGGTGCATTCAGATTTCATTGTTCCGGTCTTTGCCGCGCGAAATCCGCGCCGGCTGGCCGGCTGCAGCCATCCTCGCTCTCCTCGTCATGACCCAGTCGGCGCCGCCGCACTGCGTCCGCTCTCGCCCAAGTCGAATCGGTTCGCCCGAACCAGGTCGGACTGCGCAGTCTGGCCCGGTTCGGACTGGCTTGCCACTTCCGTGGAAGCCGATCACGCCGTCCACTCCACAATCTCAGTGAGGCTGAGGATGGCACGCGCCCTATCACCGCGCGCACCGAGACGGTGGATTTTCAGTATAGCCCTCGAACGCCGCCCCACCAAGGCGGCTGGCCCGACTGCCCGCTGCAACCAGTCCGGCATGGCACCGCGGCCGTCCCAGCCCTGCCCGTGCGCGTTGCGGTAGCGCACCACACCAGGCGTTGGGGTCGGCGGCGGCTCGGCAAAGCAGCCGGCGGCCTGCGGGTCGGACAGGCTCAGCCCATGCTGGGCCATCTGGATGCGGATCCAGGTGATGGCTTCCGCGCGCTCGATTTCGATCAACATGATGCAGGTGAATAGATTTGAGCGCGGGATCGAGCGTCGCGCCGTCATTCGGGAACATTGAGGTTGTTCCGGGGATTGCTGCTGTGGAGATCCGCGCCGGCGGAAGGACAAGGTGGCCTATCTGCTTAAATTTTAATCAAATCCACAGATCGCGCGGTGGACACCCTGCCCCACCCACGTCCCTCAGGCTGGCCCGGGCTTGAACTTGGTGCGCGTCACCGGCGCCCGGCGCCTGGCCGCCACCAGCCGGCGGGTCGCGGCGRCTTCCGCATCTGCCCGCTCGGCACGGCGTACGGCCGTTTCCAGTTCCGCCCGCAGCCCTTTTGTGCCGCCTGCCCTCGCTCGAACGCCTGCTCTGCCTCCGCCAGTTGCCGGTGGAGCGTGTCGCGCGGCGTCCAGTTCCCCCTGCAGCCCCGAGTGGAGAAAGAGCCACCGTGCGTGACATCGTTGGCACGATGGCGATGATGATTGAAAACGCGGAGCATCATCGCGGGGCCAGAGAGCAATACCGCGCCGACGCCATCGATCGGCGGATACGGATATGGGTCACATCCAGCCGAATGGCTCACCCTCAGTAACTACAGCATTCTGGTGTTCGCGGCGTGCGTACCTGTCGCCTTGCATCATGACCTTCTGGCTTTCCTGCAGCGATTTGAAGCCTTCCCCACACACATCCAATATGTACCGTAACGCCCACATTTGCAATTTGCACCGGCACTGCCAGCCACTAACTACAGCAAATTCATTATGTTACGGCCTCCGGAGTCGAAATGAATTACAGAAGCCATTAAAATAATGGGAATCGATAACAAATAAATTGTGATAACAATTATTCATTAGTGTCAGTCATCCTGCTGGAATTGAGCTTGAATCATGATCACTTAATATTTAAGTCGTTTCACGTACGCATAAAGAATCGCAATTAATGATTTCGATCTAGACAATGACAGAAATGCCCCCAAATTTCCAGACAGACTTCTTCTTGGTCTAACCATTCGGTCACTCAGGTTTCACTCAATACCAGATTGATAAATGGCGCGGCATGGATGTGTTCGCACCGTCTTATACGTATATCGTGTCCGATTTGGCCCGCATTTCATGCTTATTTTCAATCTCAAAATTACATTTCGGCACTTAATGAAATGTTAATAACTATACATCCAAATAGACGTATTAAACGGCACACATATATTGATATACGGATCTTTCAATACGATATTCTTACGTAATAATGGCATCGAAAAGATCACGATGTTTCACGTCCACATTGAATCTCTTTGGTTGTATTTAATAAACTCTAATTATCAATCGAAAGAGTCAATTTTTTGGAAAAAAGTATCTTTTTACTTATTAAATTTAAATCACTCGCATCGCTTAGCAGAGAGTCAGATTACCTTCAGCAAGGATTCCATAAGCTCGCGTCCGACCGGATCGCGCCAAGCCTCGACCGCCTCGTCGTAAGCCTCATCGACATGCCGCCCATTTGCCTTGTTGAYGCTTATCCTGGATTGATCTCAGCCCCCGCTTTGGCGTGCGCTCCCATTCGTCCCGCCGCCATCCAGAGTCGGTCGCTGCTCTCACCCCGCCCGCGGCACCGATCAACGTCGCACGTCTCGGCTGCGCCATAAGAGATAACTCCCACCTTGCCCCAGCCCAGACACTCAACCTAGCCGCCCTCTTCAGGGTGCTTATCCCTGCGCCCCCTTCGGCATGCAATCGTGTCCTCTCTGTGACAGAGGGCAGGACAATGGGATTAGATCGGCCTCCCACTTTCGGCTGGGCCCCCTAGTGCTTCTGGCGACTGTCTCGTTAGTGCTTGATCGCCGAATAATGCACTGCGCAAAGACGACGACACGGCACGCGATAACGCGTGAAGAAGCGAGCTCTGACATGGCCGGGAAGGACTGGGCGCCTCGGCGACGGTCGCGAGACAGAACGAATAAACGAGAAATATATGCATGAAGGCGGTTCGCGCCGCCGCAGCGCAAAGCGTTGCAGCGGCGCCGGCCTTGGACGGGAAGCACAGGGTGTAGCTGGTGACGATCCGGCGGCGCCTTGATATCTGGTTGATTTCAGTGCGGACAAGTTCCGGTGGACTGGATGAGCGCGTTGCGCTGCGACGAAGCCATCCGGCTCGCCGGATGACGGCCATCCCCTCGTTTCATCGCATCGACGCCGGCAAGGATATGCCGCCGCCAAGGGGGACGTTTCGTTTGTAGCAGCATCGCAATCCGGGGGAGACACAAAACGTGAATGCACCTCAGCAGAGCCGCAAGCGATTGCGGACCACGCTTAAGACCACAGCAGTCCTGTTCGCACTGTTCGCTCGCGAACATTGCGCCGCAGAGGCCACCAGGCCGACGGCGCCGCACGCCCACCCGGCACCCAGGGCGGAACAGCTAACGCTCGCAAACGAGAAGGACCGCCTTAGGGAGCGCATATTCGCCCTGGCCGAAGGCGGCTCGCCCAAGTTGGCCCTGGAACAGGCCGCCACACGCCCGGACGTATTTGCGCCTCGCGACCTCCTGCTACTGGAGCATCTTGTGGTTGCCCAGCAAATCAGGTGGGCCCGGCAGCAAGCCAGTGCTTCCAATGACCCCGATCGGCTGGCTCCGGCCGACAGCGCGCTGGCCGCGGCCGATGCGCTGCTAGCCCGGATTCCCGCAGACGACGAATACAGCGGGGTGAGGCGCGCGGTCCAGGCCGACCGCCTCACCGCGCTATCGGTACGTGGGCGCATGAAGGAAGCAACGGCACTCTACGAGCAGATTTCGCGGGCACCTGAGCCGATGCCGGCTTCCGTCTATGTCGCCGCAGGCGATGCCTACGCCTATCTCGACAAGCCCGACCTCGCAGCCGCCGCCTATGAACAGGCCTTGCAGACGGGGGTCGAGCCGCTAAGGGAGACCACCGAGCCCTATGCGCTATCGCTGCCGGACGTGCAGGAAAGCTTGTTCTTTGCCTACCTGGACCAGGGGCACTACGAAGCGGCGCGCGAGCTGGTCACCATGATGGCACGCAACACGCCGGCGCATAACGAGCTGTCAGAAGACGCCGACAAGACCAATCCGGAGTACGGCCGCGTCAAGAAGCTGCAGGCTCAATACCTGCTCTACACCAATCACGTGGAAGAGGGCCTGCAGGCGCTCGAGACCCTGCGCAAGGCGGCCCCGTTCGATCCTTCCTTCCTGACCGCCCGCGCGGACGGCTCCCTGGTACTGGAGCGCCCCTACGCCTCGCAGAGCATCTACCGTCAGGCGCAAGCCGACCACCCCGGCGACATCGAGAGCCTCGTGGGCATCGGCAAGACCGCACTGCAACTGCATCAGTACGACCAGGCCAAGGCGGTCGCGACAGTCTTCGACGGCAATTTTCCCGACAACAACAGCGTCAAGAATTTCCAGCGCGAGTACCGCGTCTACGAGCGTCCACAACTGATCATCGACGCCATTGGCGAGCGCGGCAACGCGGCGCTGGCGGATCATGCCTGGGGCGTTGACACACGCCTCTACTCGTCACCGATGGCCGATTACTGGCGTGTCTTCGCGCACCAATACTCGGGACGCGCCGACACCGGCGATGGCCAGAGCGTCAGCCGCATACGCAATGGCCTGGGCGGCGATTTCCGGCGCGACGGATGGGAAGCCGCTGCCGAGGTGCATCAGTCCACCGGTGGCCACGGCAAGACCGGCGGCACCGGCACGCTTGCCTTCCAGCCCAACGATCACTGGCGTTTTGGCGCCGGCGTCGATTCCGACGACAACGCGCTGCCGTGGAAAGCCTACCAGGCTGGCATCACCGGCCGCGCCGCCACGGCATCGGCCCGCTATTCGCAGGACGATGCCCGTTACTTCAACGTGATGTATGGCGCATCGCGCTACAGCGACACCAATTTTCACCAGCAGTGGCAGGGCACCTGGTACGAACGGCTGATGAACCAGCCACGCCACCAGGTCTCGATCTGGCTCGACGTGGGCTCCAGCAGCAACACCCTTGATGGCACTGCTTACTTCAATCCGCGGCGCGACTACGTCGCGCAACTGCGCTCGATGTATCAGTGGACGCCGTGGCGCTATGCGGAGAAGTTGTTCGCCCAGCGCGTATATGTCACTGCGGGCGGCTACAAGCAGGACGGCTTTGGCGACAGCATGCTGTGGGAGGCTCGCCTCGAACAGTTCTGGCAGCTTGGCCGCAAGGCTTCCCTCACCTACGGCATTGGCGTCGGCAGCAGGCGCTACGACTCGAATCGCGAAACGACCAAGCTGATCTACCTCAATCTCAACGTTCCCCTATAGGTCATCATGAACAAGCTTAATCGTCGAAAATTCATCGGGCTCGCCGGCGCGCTGTCGGTGAGCCACAGCGCGCACGCCGGCTACGGCCTGTCCTTGCTGCCGCCACCAGATCGCGACGATGGGCTGACTTTCCGCGTACTTGCGTTCCACGATATCCGCGACGACCTGCGTGCCGATGTGGGAACGGTGGCGGACACGTGCGCCATCAGCACCGCAACGCTCAACAATATCTTCGCCTGGCTCAAGGGCAATGACTTCCACCCGGTCAGCGTCGACCAGATCATCGCATCGCGCAACGGCGGACCGCGGCTGCCGCCGCGCGCCGTGCTGCTGACCTTCGACGACGCCTACAGGAGCCAGTACACCAAGGCTTTTCCCCTGCTGCGGCAGTACAACTATCCCGGCCTGGTGGCCGTGGTGTCGCGCTGGACCAGTACACCGCAAGATGAGCCGGTTCGCATCAGCCATAAGTCGGTGATGGCGCCTGGTTACTTCATGAGCTGGGACAACCTGCGCGAAATGGCCGAGTCCGGGCTCGTGGAAATCGCTTCGCACACGCACGATATGCACCATGGCGCGGTCGCAAATCCCCAGGGCAATGAACTTCCTGCGGCGAGCGCGCACATGTATTTTGCCGCCCTGAAGCGCTACGAAACCGAGCAGGAATACGAAAGCCGGGTCGGTGGAGACCTGAAGACGTGCTCCGAACTGATCCAGGCCAACACCGGCGTCAAGGTGCGCTCGATGGTCTGGCCCTATGGCATGTACAACGCGGCGCTGATCGGCGCATCGCACAAGCTTGGCATGAACGTCCACTTCACCCTCGACGACGGACCTAATACTCCCGAGGTGCCCCTGACCAAGGTCAGGCGCCTGCTGGTTTCCTACGACTGGGATGCCGGCGTCATGATGGGCCAGTTCCGCCAGCAATCGGCCTATCGCGGCGACAACCGGCCGGTCGAACGCGTGGTCAATGTCTCGCTCGACGACGTGTATGATCCCAATCCCGATCGCCAGGAAGCCAGGCTGTCGCGCCTCATCGACCGGATCAAGGATCTCGAGCCAAAATCGGTCTATCTGCAAGCCTATTACGATCCCGACGGCAGCGGCACCGCCCAGGCGCTGTACTTTCCCAATCGGCATATGCCCGTGCGTGCCGACCTGTTCTCGCGCACGGCGTGGCAACTGATTACCCGCGCCGGGGTACAGGTCTATGCGGCGCTACCTGTGCTTGCCTACAATCTGCCCACGGGCCATCCGGCCTCTGCGCGGCTGGTAACGGTGCTGCCGGGCGCACCGCTTACCCCCTTTGATCCGCGACAGCGGCAACGGCTCAGCCCCTTCGACCCGCTCGCTCGAGGCGTGATCCGCGATATCTACTACGACCTGGCCAGGTACACCAGCCTGAACGGCATCGTGTTCGGCGAGGACGCCAGCCTGAGCGATGTCGAGGATGCCAGCGAAGCCGCGCTTTCCGCCTATGCCGACTGGGGTCTGCCTCGCGATCTCGCAACAATCCGCGCCAACCCCGATCTGCTGCAGCGATGGTCGGGCGCCAAACTCCAGTACCTGATCGACTTCACACGTCAACTCGCGGACGTAGTCAAGGACTACCAGGGCGGCGGCAATGTGCTGACCGTGCGCAGCCTGCCCGCCAACGCGGTGTTGCACCCTGACGCGAGCATGCGACTGGCCCAGGACATTGATGCCTTCTCCGTGCAGTACGACTTCATCAACCTGATGGCTTACGCCGATGCCGACGGCGGTCCGCCATCCACGCCCTGGCTGGAGAGCCTGGCACGTGCCGTGGCCGCGCATCCAGGCGCGCTGCCGAAGACCATCTTCGCCCTGAAGACACTCGACGGCCGTACCCAGGCCCCGATCGCCAGCACCGCGCTACGCGAGCAGATGCAGCGCTTGCGCATGGCTGGCGTCAAACATCTCGGCTACCGCCCTGACCAGTTCATGGTGAACCAGCCTGACCTGGCGGTGCTGCGGGATGTCATGTCCATGCAGAACCTGGTTCGGCCGCGCAACGGCATGAAAGTCTAGACCAAGAGCAAATATAAATTAGGTGGGAGGACATCATGAAGAACGCGGCAAGCGTGATCTCGAATTTCGTCTTTTACTATCCATTGTTCATGTCGTACTTGTGGATGACCGGTGGCCTCCTTCACTACTTCCTCATCGAGAGAAAGGAACGCCATAAGAAGCGGGCTGACGTGGTGCTCGATTGCCCCAAGGTCTCGGTGATCGTGCCCTGCTTCAACGAGGAAGATAATGTGCGCGAGGTGATCGCGAACCTGGCTAACCTGCGCTATCCAAACTACAACATCATCGCTGTCAATGACGGTAGCCGCGATGCCACCGGAGACATCCTGAACGAACTGATCGATCAGTACCCGCAATTGCTGGTGATCCACCAGAACAACAACGAGGGCAAGGCCATTGGGCTGACCACCGCGGCCATGCTGACCGATGCCGAGTACCTGCTGTGTATCGACGGTGACTCGCTGCTGGACCCGGAGGCCATCGGCTGGATGCTGCGCCACTTCCTGCGCGACGCGGGAGTAGGCGCCGTCACCGGCAACCCGCGCATTCGCACCCGGACCTCGCTGCTGGGCCGCATGCAAGTCGGCGAATTCTCGTCCATCGTGGGCCTGATCAAACGGACCCAGGAAATGTACGGCCGCTTGCTTACCGTTTCGGGTGTGATCTGCATGTTCCGCAAAAGTGCGCTGCGTAACGTGGGCTACTGGAGCCCAGACATGCTGACCGAAGACATCGATATCAGCTGGAAGCTGCAGGTCAATGGCTGGCGCCTGCATTTCGAGCCGCGCGCCCTCAGCTGGATCCTGATGCCCGAGACGATCAGGGGCCTGTTCAAGCAGCGCCTGCGCTGGGCCCGGGGTGGTATCCAGGTGTTGCAGAAGTATGCGGCACCCATCATCACCAAGAGTAAGCCGATGATGTGGCCGATCTTCCTCGAGTATTCGATCAGTGTGATCTGGGCCTACTGCATGCTTTTCACCCTGGTGATGACGGCCGCGACCGCCTTGTTCGAGCTACCCGAGGCATGGCGCTTCGCGGGCATGCCTCGCGGCGCGGGTGTCTTTCTCTTTCTGACCTGCTGCGTGCAGATCCTGGTTGGCTGCGTCATAGATCGCCCCTACGACACCAAGCTGCTGCGCTACTTTCTAGACACGATCTGGTACCCGGTCGCGTTCTGGACCATCAGCATGGTCGCTTCGGTGATCGCCCTGCCCGGCGTGCTGTTTCATCAGCGCCGCACCCGGGCAAGGTGGACCAGCCCCGACCGAGGCATCCGCGAGGAGCCCACGCCGCCAAGGTCACCCGCGCCGGCATCCCACTATGTCGGGCAATTTGAAGAGCATTCTTGAGGAGGAGTGAGAAATGAAAGACCCAATCATCGACGCGTCCAGCGCCACCTTGCAACAATATCTGCAGCATCATGCACGGGGCAAGGCGGTTCGCCGCTATCTCTGGTACCGCGTGGTGCGCCCCTTGCTCGTCGCAGCGATCTGGGCAGCGGCGGCGTTCTACATCTACTGGTGTGTGGCTTCTGCTGGCAGCACTGAGTTCTCGCTAAGGGAAGTCATGCCCGATGTGTTGATCATCTTCGCCATGAGCATGACGCTGACGTTTTGGACACTGGCGCGCCGCCTCGACGAGCGAGTGTCGGGTTCCAAGCGGCCTGCCCGCGCAGCGCCGATATCATCCCTCGACCTGGCCCGGGATGTGGTGCTCTCGGTGGGCACCGGTCGCAGCCTGATGGCCTTTCACGATGAAGATGGGCTGATTTCGCACGTTGCACCATTGCACGAGCTGGCTTGACCAGCAGCGGAGCATCGGCCTCGCGCGGGCGGCTCACCGGCCGTCGCGCGAGGCCTTTTTAAAACAGCTTTATTCTTTTTCGGGGCATTTTCATGTGTGGCATTGTCGGCGC
This sequence comes from Cupriavidus sp. 05T313, assembly GCF_056396665.1. Classification (NCBI taxonomy): domain Bacteria; kingdom Pseudomonadati; phylum Pseudomonadota; class Betaproteobacteria; order Burkholderiales; family Burkholderiaceae; genus Cupriavidus; species Cupriavidus sp. 05T313. Next base: position 25,131 of record NZ_JBFTLX010000022.1, read on the forward strand.
TGTTGCTCAACGTAATGTGACACCGGTCCTGCTGGAAGGATTGCGGCGTCTGGAATATCGCGGCTACGATTCCTGCGGCCTTGCCGTGCTGCAGGATGGTGAGCCACGACGGGTGCGCAGCGTGGCGCGCGTGGCGAACCTTGCTGAGCAGGTGGATCAAACGCTGCTGGAAGGTACCGTCGGCATCGCTCACACGAGGTGGGCGACGCACGGCGCGCCGCTCACACGAAATGCCCATCCGATCTTCTCCAGTGGCGAGATCGCTCTGGTGCACAACGGCATCATCGAAAATCACGAAGCCCTGCGCGAGCAACTGAGGGAATGTGGCTACGATTTCGAATCGCAGACCGACACAGAGGTGATCGCGCATTTGGTGCACCACTGTTTTCACCACGACGGCGGTGGGGACCTGTGCAAGGCGGTGCAGCTAGCGCTCCAGCAGTTGCACGGTGCCTATGCCATTGCCGTGTTCACGCGCGAGCAGCCGGACCTCGTGATCGGCGCCCGCTCCGGATCGCCGCTCGTGGTAGGCCTGGGAAGCGATGGTACTTACCTCGCTTCAGACACCATGGCACTGGCTGGAAGCGCAGGGCGCTTTATCTACCTCGAAGAGGGTGACCTGGTATCGCTGGCGCGCGGTGGGGTCTCGATCATCGACCGTAATGGCAATCCTGCCTTCCGCGAGATACGCGAGTTGGAGGCGAACGCAGCCGCGGCCGACCTCGGCCCGTACCAGCACTACATGCAAAAGGAGATCTTTGAGCAGCCAGCCGTCATCGCTGATGCGACTGAATACATCGAGGAGTTCTCACCGGCGCTGTTCGGTGCACAGGCGGCTGACGCATTCGCCGACATTGATTCGGTGCTGATCCTGGCCTGCGGCACCAGCTACCATGCCGGCCTGACCGCCAAATACTGGCTGGAGTCGATCGCGCGGATGCAAACCAGCGTGGAGATCGCCAGCGAATACCGCTATCGCGATTCCGTGCCGAATCCCCATACGCTCGTGCTAGTGATATCGCAGTCGGGCGAGACCGCAGACACACTGGCTGCCCTTAAGCACGCGCAAGCCCTTGGTCATCGCCATACACTGGCGATATGCAATGTGTCCGGCAGCGCCATCATGCGCCAGGCCAACCTGCACTTTCTGACCCGGGCCGGCGCCGAGATCGGTGTTGCCTCCACCAAGGCCTTCACCACCCAGTTGGTGGCGTTGTTCGTGTTGACGGCGACGCTGGCCAGGCAGCGCGGCCTGCTGCCTGCTCTGCAGGAGGCCCTGATACTCGAACAGTTGCGCCAACTGCCGGCAGCGCTGAACCGCGTGCTGGCGCTCGAGCCACAGATCGTTGCCTGGGCAGAATCGCTGTCGCGCAAGGAGAACGCGCTTTTTCTCGGGCGTGGAATACATTACCCAATCGCGCTCGAAGGCGCGCTGAAGCTGAAGGAAATCTCATATATCCACGCCGAAGCCTATGCTGCGGGCGAACTCAAGCACGGGCCGCTCGCGTTGGTGACCGACCAAATGCCGGTGGTAACAGTCGCGCCCAACGACACCCTGCTGGAGAAGCTTAAGTCCAACTTGCAGGAAGTACGGGCGCGCGGCGGGGAGCTCTACGTCTTTTCCGATGCCGGTAGTATGATCAGCAGCGCGCGTGGGCTGCACGTCATCCGCATGCCCGAGCACTACGGGATGCTGTCGCCGATCCTGCATGTGGTGCCTCTGCAGTTGCTGGCTTATCACACCGCGTGCGCGCGCGACACCGATGTGGACAAGCCCCGCAATCTCGCCAAGTCAGTCACGGTGGAGTGACGATGCGACCGTTCTCCATGATGCGCGGCGCCACGCTGCTGCTTGCCGGTGTACTGCTGTGGGCGCCGGCGGGCGCGCGCAACGACAGCCGCAGCAGTGGTGGCCGCACTGACGGGCAGGGAGCGCCTCCCAAGGCCCGCCCAGATGTCGATCAGCGCGCCTATATGCACGGCATTGGCGCAGCGACCGGCCCGGGGGATATCACCTACGTGTTCTTCAGCAGCTCCGGCCTGCCACCGCGCGGGCCGGACCGCAATCGCAACTGGTCGCATGACATCTACGTTGCCGAATGGAAGCCGGAACAGGCCAATCTCGGCAAGCCCCGGTTGCTTATAGCGCAGAAGGAAGCGCAGGAGCCGGTCTCGGTGGCGCAGAGTGCCGGTGGCCGCATCATGCTGACCTTCGAGGATGGTGCGAATACGGCCAACAGTGTCAGCCAGCGCTATCGCGTGTATGGCGCGGACCTGCAGCCGCAGCAGGCGAAATCGATCGACGTCTGGTCGGGGGGGCACTCCGGCCATGTCGCGGCAGTGGGGGATACGTTTGTGGTGTTCTACTCGGACGACTGGATCGACGGGGGCGGCGTGGATAACCTGGGCACCGGAAACGGTGTCTACCTCAAGACTTATGACGTCAAGGGGCAGTTGCTACGCAGCACCGATGTGGCGCGCGACAAGCGGGAGTGGTGGCCATTGATCGCCGGCTCGAAGGAGATAGCCTTGCTCGCTTGGCAGGAGTTCATTCCCGGCGAGAAGCACGCCAGGCTGAAGACGGCAATCTATCGGCCAGACGACTCGGCATTGACCGGCACTCAGGTGCTGAACGAGAAACTAAAGTACTACACGTATGGCACGGCCTATGTGCCGGCACTGRACAGCTTCCTGGTGGTCGGCACCAGCGATGGTGGCATGGGTTTCGCGCATTTGCTGGATACCGCCGGCAAAGTCACTGCCTCATTGCCTTGCATGCCGGCAAGTGTGCGCGAGGCCGGCATCACGGTCGTCGGCGACATGGCGTACACGCCCGGACAGGATGGCCGCCTGCTTCACCTCAAACTGTCCGCCGAGACGATTGCATTGCGCGGCAGCCAGCCATCCCCGATCCAATGGACCTATCAGGGCAGCCTCGGGCTGGTGCGCTCCCCATCGGTACTGCACTGGGTTTCACTGACGCCAGGGGGCCTGCGGGAGGCAAACTTTGACTTAAGCCAAGCCGTGCCGCCTTCGCCGGCCGACCTATGTCGATGAGGAACCCACGAAGACAGCGCAGACAGTCCCCGAGCCGACGGTGACGATGGCCCTCGCACAGTCGCTTCCGACTCCGGTGGAAGCCGCGTTGGTGGCATCTGACTTCACGGTCGAGGAGGATTCGGTTATGGCAATGGCGCAGATGATGTTGAACGCATTCGGAGCCCTTTATGCTATCGAGAGGCCGCAGCCGCACAATGCGTTGACAGACTGCCGGGCTCTGATTGCGGTATTGATGACACGCAGCGGTTCAGAGAAGCGGAGCAGCGCGCGACGGGGCGCTTGATGTGGAATGCCTGGGTGCCCGCCCCTTGATCGGGTTCGGCCACGGCCGCGAGTTCGAACGCGGCACAGGAAGAACTAGGTCGAGGTCCCTTACTGTCGCCTCACTTGGTCTAGCCCGAGTGCGGCACACATGATAGATGCGGTAATGCTCGCCACGCCACTAACGGATGGGACTTCTGGCGGATAGCTGTGGATGCAGCAACGGTTTAGTCTTATCGCACCAATATAAAGGGGGAGCTCCATGTCAATCTCACATACTGCCCGCCTGCCGGCCGTTGCGCGCCTTGTATTTACCGTCATGTCGGCAGCGCTCGCGTTTGGCACGCAAGCTCAATCGTCGCCCGAGACATCGCCTACGCTGCCGCAGGCCGCTACCTCGTTGCCGGAGGCCGCGACCAAGCCGGTGGAGATGGCACCGACGCAGGCGGTGGCATCGACCCAGCAACCTCACGCCGTGACTATGCTGCCGGAGATAGCAACCCCGGCCATGGCAATGCCACAAGCCGCAGACCCGCAGGCCTCAATTACACAAGCGCAGGCGGCAAAGCCGGAACCGCTGCTTGTCATCGTGCAGCCGGAGGCGGCGGCGTCGCAGGCGCAGCGGGCAGTCATGCGACCGCAGGCCTCGGGACCGCAACTGATGGCGCCGCGAACTGTGGGCAATGTCACCTATATCTGCGGCGGCACAGGCGTCGAGGAGCAGGACCACTTGAGCAATCTCGAACAGCAATACAACCTCGGCGTCATCTTCACAGAGGGTCCTCGAGGCGACTTACTGGCGGGAGTCGATGTCCGGCTGCGGCGGCATGGCAGAGTGCTGGCGGCGTTCCAAGCCACCGGTCCGCGCTGCCTGTTCAAGGTGCCGCCCGCCGATTATCGGGTGGAGGCCACCTACAAGCAACGAACGCAATATGTGATCTTTGAAACCGGATCCCTGGGAACCGGCATGCGCTGGTAGCAATGACCTGCGGCTGGCCCGCCTGGACAAGAAGTCGGGCGATTTCGGTAAGGACCGCGCAAATCCCCTCCGATGGGGTATCCGTACTTTTTACGCAAAATCTGGCGGTGATTGCCCGGAGGGCCGCTTGCAGCAAGGCTCCGCAGGCCCCCCTCTTTCGCGAGGCAGGCAATTTAGCAAGTACCCGCGTGAAGTCCCGGCCACACCCGCGCCAACCCCTCCTTCTCGCCGAGCGGCACGGGTACCTCGCCGATGCCGATACCGATACCGGCCTTGATGGTCGAACGCAGCATCAGGCTGGAATAGAGGCCGGACACGATACGTCCCGCGTGCAGTGGTTCGCCGACGAGCGTCGGTGGCCGGTGGCTTGTCAGATTGGGCTGGTACATGACGAGATGGCGGCGGGTCCTCCTTCCCGAGTACTTAGCGCTCGCGCAATTGCACAATGTCATCCAGGTAGTCATGGGCTGGACGGACGAACATCTGCACCAGTTCACCATTCGTGGCAGGCGTTACGGCGAAGCCCATGAGGACGTTCTGCAATTCTCCACAGTGGCAAACGAACTGACGCTGGCCGCGTTTCGTCTGCGCGAACACGAAGGCTTCGTCTATGTGTACGACTTCAACGCGTGGTGGCGCCCCGATATACGGGTGGAGCGGCGTATACTGCGGCAGCATCCTGGCTGGCCTTTGACGGAGCAGGCAGTCTGACTCGGCGCACGGCGGCGCCTGCTGCTCAGTCCACGGTGATCTGGCGCTGGCGGATCACGCCGGCCCAGCGGGCGCTATCCTGCTGGATCGTGGTGGCCAGCGCCTGCGGCGTGCCGCCGGCGGTTTCCATGCCCAGCGTGGCCAGCTTCTCCTTCACTACCGGATTCGCCAGCACCTCCAGCGTCTGGCGATGAACGCGGCCAATCACGTCCTTGGGCGTGCCCGCGGGAGCCATCAAGGCATACCAGGAAACCGCCTCGAACTTCGGGAAGCCCTGCTCCGCAATGGTGGGCACGTCGGGCATCAGCGGCGAGCGCTTCTGGCTGGCTACGCCGAGCGCATGGAGTTTGCCCGACTTGATATAGGGCAGCGCCGACGAGACCTGCGCGAACATCATGGTCACCTGGCCGCCGACCAGGTCGGTCATCGCCGGGCTCACCCCCTTGTAGGGGATGTGGTTGAGCCTGACCTTGGCGTCAAGCTGAAGCAGTTCTCCGGCCAGGTGCGCCTGGCTGCCGGCCCCGGGCGAGGCGAACGTCAGCTCGCCTGGCTTCTGTGCCGCCAGCTTGAGTAGCTCGGCGAGGGAAGTGGCGGGGACGTTGGCGCCAACCACGAGCACGTTTTCCGCGGTGGCCAGCATGGTGACCGGCACCAGGTCCGTGGGCTTGTACGGCAGGCTGCGGAACAGTGACGGATTGACGGCGATGTTGCCCACCGGCACCAGGGCCAGCGTATAACCGTCCGGCGCGGCCTTGGCCGCCTGGTCAACGCCGATAGTACCGGCCGCGCCCGCCTTGTTCTCCACCAGCACGCTCTGGCCCCAGGCCTTGGACAAGCCCTCGCCCACGACACGTCCCAGCACATCGGCCGGGCCGCCGGCCGGAAACGGCACGATCAGCCGCACGGGCTTGGACGGATAGGCCTGCGCGCTGGCCAGCATCGGCAGGCCGGCCATTAGCAGGGTCATCAGGAATCGCTTCATCATCGAACATTCTCCCCTTCAGTCAGACATTCACAAATTCGGAAACTCGAAGAATCTGTCCCGCGCCGTGGTCAGGCCACGCGAAAACCGTGCTCATTGCCGATCGCCCGCGCAATGACGATCTGCAGGATCTGGCTCGTCCCTTCGTACAGCCGCAGCAGGCGGGCGTCCCGGTACATCCGCTCGATCGGATAGTCCGCCACATAGCCCGCGCCGCCGAACACCTGCATCGCGCGGTCCGCAACGCGGCACAGCATCTCCGACGAGAAGTACTTGGCCGCCGCCGCGTCCTTCACCGCCGTGCCCGTCGCATCGATCCGCCTGGCCGCGGCGAGCGTCATCGCACGCGCGGCCTGGATCTCGGCTTCCGAGTCAGCCAGCATGGCTTGCACCAGCTGGAAGTCGATGATGGCACGCCCGAACTGCCGGCGCGTTCCCGCATAGGCCACCGCCTCGTCGAGCAGCCGCTGCGCCATCCCAACGCCCATGGCGGCGATATTGATGCGGCCATGGTCGAGCGTCTTCATCGCGGTGCGAAAGCCCTTGCCCTCCACTGCGCCGATCAGGCGCGAGGCCGGCACGACCACGTTATCGAAGACCACGTCCGCGATCTGCGAGCCGCGATGTCCCATCTTCTTCTCGGGCTTGCCGACGCTGAGCCCGGCGCTGGCCCGGTCGACGATAAACGCGCTGATGCCGGATGCGCCCGGACTCTGAGGATCCGTGCGCGCCATCACGGTAAAAACGTCGGCGCGCGTGGCATTGGTGATGAAGCGCTTCGCCCCGTTGAGCACGTAGTCGCCGCCCCTGCGCTCCGCGCGCGTGGTCAGGCTGCCGGCATCGGAGCCGGCGTCCGGCTCGGTCAGCGCAAAGGCGCCGACCAGCTCGCCGCTGGCCAGGCGCGGCAGGAACTCCGCCTTTTGCGCATCGGTGCCGTCCAGCGAGATCCCCCGCGAACCGATGCCCAGGTTGGAGCTGTAGACGTAGCGGAACGCCGGCGAACTCAGGCTCAGCGCCATCTGGAAGCGCGCCTGCTGTTCGGCGTTGAGGCCGCTGCCGCCGAATTCGGGCGCGATCGACAAGCCGAAGAAGCCCATCTCCTTCATCGCCCCGACGATCTCTTCGGGTACCTCGTCGCGCTCCTCCACCTGCGGCTCCAGCGGCATCAGGCGCTCGCGCACGAAGCGCGTGGTGGCGGCCAGCATGCCTTCGAAACTGTCGTCATCGACATACTGGTCCGCAGACTTGGCTTGCGCTTCCATCAGATCGCTCCTTGCTCGTGCATTTCCTCGATCGCTTCGGTCCCGAAGCCCAGTTCGCGCAGGATGGCCCGCGAATCGGCGCCCAAAGGCGGCGCCGGATCGGAGTGGCCGCGCGGCAATGCGCCGAACCGCACCGGCTGCTCCACGTGGCATTGCCGGCTGCCGCCGGCGCCTTCACGCGAGACGATCAATCCGCGCTCGCGTACGTGTTCGCTGGCTACGCTGGCGGCCACCGATTGCACCGGGGCAACCGGCACGCCGAACGCGGACAGGCGCCCTACCGCCTGCGCCACCGTCATGTCCCGGGCCCAGGCCTCGATCATCGCGGCCAGCGCGTCTTCGTTCTGCTTGCGCGCCCGGTTGGTGGCAAAGCGCGGATCACTTGCCAGCGCGGGCTGGGCCATCGCCTGCGCCAGCTTGTCGAACAGGCGGTTGTTGGCGACCGTCAGCACAAAGGGTCCGTCCGCGGCATGGAACACACCGAACGGCGCCGAATTGGCATGCCGGTTGCCCACCCGCACGGCGGCTGCGCCGCCGGCCACCACGCGCGATACCAGCGTCGGCATCATGCTGAGCAGGCAGTCGTACATCGCCACGTCGAGATGCCGGCCGCGCCCGGTGCGCGTGCGCTGCCACAGCGCCGCCATCACGCCCCACGAAGCGAACATGCCGGCGGCCACGTCGGCAATGGATTCGCCGATCATGGTGGGCTGGCCTTCCGGCGCGCCAGTGACATCCATCAGGCCACTGAGCGCCTGGATGATGGTGTCGTAGGCTGGCCGGTCCGACCACGGGCCGGCCTGGCCGAAGCCGGAGATGCTGCAATAGACCAGTGCCGGGTTGATCGCCGCCAGGCGCGCATAGCCGATGCCGAGCCGGTCGGCCACGCCCGGCTTGAAGTTTTCAATGGCTACGTCGGCCCAGCCCGCGAGACGTTCGGTCACGGCGTCCGCATGGGCATGCTTGAGGTCCAGCCGCAGGCTGCGCTTGCCCCGGTTGACGAAGGCAAAGTTGGCGCTTTGCCCGTCGACCTGCAGGCCCATGTGCCGATAGTCGTCGCCCTCGAACGGCTCGACCTTGATGACCTCGGCGCCCGCGTCGGCGAGCATCGCGGTGCAGAACGGGCCCGCCAGCACACGCGAGAAATCGAGTACCTTCAGGCCGTGCAGCGGCAGGTCGGCACCGGCCGGGTTCGTCGCCATCATTCGCGGTGCTCCTTGCTCGTGTCGGCCGGAGCGCCGGTCAGCTCGAAGCCAGCCTGGTCGGCCGCGCTGGCGTAGCGTGCCAGCACGGCGTAGTCCGGGGCTTCGACGGGCGCGAAGCGCGACAGCCTGAGTTGCGCCAGCCAGCCCGCGCACGCCGCGTCACGATGCAGGTCCAGCAACACCGGGCGCACCCGCGCCACGGTATCGGCACCGGCCTGCGGCGAGGCCACCAGCGGCGGGATCGGCGCGGCCGGGGTGACCGCAACGCTACGCACCCTGGCCATCAACGCGGGCTCGTGCAGGCGCAGCAGATCAAGCACATAGCTGTCCACCACGCCGACCGCCGCCTCTCCGCCGACCACGGCGTCGATCACCTGGCGCGGCGTTGGCGTGGGCGCCCGGGTCGGCCGGAACAGCGTGCCGGTGCCGGCGGCGGCCTCTGTCATCAGGTAGTGGCGCGGCGCGTTGTAGCCGGAGTTCGACTCCGGCAGCATGCAGGCCAGCCGGCCGCCGAAGGCTTGCTCCAGCGTGGCGAACGCCGCATCGTCGCGCACGATGAACTCGGTGAAGTACACCGGTCTGCCACCATAGCGCGGCAGCGACGGCACCGGCGCGGCCAGCAGCCGATGGCGGCTGCCGGCGCTGACATACGGGAAGCCGCACATGAACACGCAGCCGCAGTCCGGCCGCGCCCACAGCTCGCTGACCGGCGCCGGCGCGGCATGCTCGATATATGTCCATGCCACGCCGGCTCGCTCGCCCACGTACGCGAACAGGTCCCGCCACGCCTGTGCCACGGGCGCGGCTACCGCATACATGCGCGCGTTGGCAATCATGCGTAGACGAGCCGCTGGCCAATGCCCATGCGCTCGGCCTTCTTCATGATGGCGTGCCCCAGCGCAATATCGCTGAGCGACAGGCCGCGATGCCAGAACAGGTTGGTCTCGTCGTCGCTCTGCCGTCCCGGCTTGCGGCCGGCGACGATTTCGCCAAGCTCGGCATGGAGCGTCTGCTCTGACAACTTGCCCGCTTCCACATGCGCGCGCAGCGAGCCGAACATGCCGCCTTTGCATTGGGTCCAGTCATCCACCACCAGCTTGTTCATGATGTCGGTCAGCGACAACTCGACGGCGCTCATGGTCCCGTACGGCACGACGAACGCGCCCGGCTTGATCCATTCGGTCTTTAGCAGTGGCGTGGGCTTCTCCAGCCGCGACGCCTCCACCACGATGTCGGCACCGCGCACGCACGATTCCCAGTCCTGGGTGACGATGATCTTCTTGCCGAGATCCTTCTCCAGCCTGGCGGCGAATGCATCGCGGCTCTCAGGGCGCCGCGAATGCACGCGGATCTCGTCGAARTCGAAGATGCTGTCGAGCAGGCGCACGTTCCAGTACGACGTGCCGCGCGCGCCGATATGGCCAAGCACCTTGCTGTTGCGGCGCGCCAGGTGCCGGGCGCCGAGCGCGGTCACCGCGCCGGTACGCGCGTCCGTGATGAAGGTGGCATCGATCATCGCCACGGGCATGCCGGTGCGCGGATCGAACAGGTTGAGCATCGCCATCTCCGACGGCAGGCCGAGCTTGTAGTTGTCCACGTAGTCGCCCACGATCTTCACACCGGCCAGCCCGAGCGGCGCCACGTAGCCGCGCAGCACATTGAAGTGACCGTTGAATGCCGGGTCCGGGATCAGGTGCACGCGCGGCTCGATCACGGTCTCGTTGTTGCCCTGCGCCAGCAGCCCCTGCTCGACCGCGTCGAGGATTTCCTGGTCGGTCATCGCCAGCTTCGCGATGTCCTTGCCGTTGATGTAAGTCAGATGGATATCGCTCATGTCGTTTCCTTGTCTCCCGCTGTGAAAGTTGGATCGATGCACCGGCATGGAACAGGGCCGCGCGCATCGGGCTGCGCATCCCCATCGCAGTGCCCGCGCCGAGCGCGACTGTCGCTGCATTGGTGCACGATGCACCATGAGCGGTTCCGGGCCGGCCAGCACGCGTTGCAGTGCGCTGTCAGAACCAAGTGTAGGCAGCGGTGCCCTTACTGTCATATGCTTATATGTCCGTAGGACTTAACATCACGTTAATGGTATGAAATCATGAAAATGAACCTCCGGCAGATCGAAGTGTTCCGCGCCGTGATGCTCACCGGATCGATCAGCGCAGCCTCGAAACTCTTGTATGTGTCGCAGCCCGCCATCAGCCGGCTGATGTCGCACACCGAGCAGCGCCTGGGCCTGGAACTGTTCCGCCGCGTGAAGGGGCGCCTGTACCCGACGCCGGAAGCGCGCCGCCTGCTCGGCGAGGTCAATGCCGTGTATGAAGGGATCGAGCGCGTCAATGAAATCGCCGAGGACCTGGCCACCAATCGCACGGGCAGCCTGCGCATCTCGTGCAGCCCCAACCTCGGACAGACGGTACTGCCCCGCGCGATCGCCTCGTTCCGCGCCGTGCATCCGGCAGTGCGCATCGTCGTGCGCACGCAGATTCCGGGTAACATGCTGCGCGCCCTGCTCTCCGGCCAGGCCGAGCTGGCCGTGTCCAACATGCCACTGACGCACCCCAATCTGGAATCCCGCCTGCTGGTGAAGAACCCGATGGTCGCCCTCGTTCCCGCGGGGCACCGGCTGAGCGGGCGCAGCTATGTGCGTCCCGCAGAGCTCGCGGGCGAGCCCTTGATCGGCTATGGGGCGGACATGCCGTTCGGGTTGCTGGTGCGGGAGATGTTCGGCAGCGATAGCGATGACATCGACATGCGGATCGAGGTGGAGCAGGCGCACGTGGCGCGCGCGCTGGCGCAGGCGGGCGCCGGCATCGCGCTGGTTGATGCCATGACCGTGTTCGGGCAGGACTGGCCCAATATCGTGGCGATTCCCATCCGGACCAAGGTCAATGCCTCGGTCCAGATCTTCAACGTGCAGTCCGAACCGCTCTCGCGCCTGTCGCTGGAGTTTGCCGAGGTGTTGGTGGCGATGATGAAGGGCTGACCGGCGCGAGGCGCGGACGCTACTCCGGTGATGGCTCCGGCGCCGGGGTTGCCGTTGCCGCCGGCCACGCTGCGCAAGCCCTCGCGCACGCGATGGGGTAATCGTGCTTGCAAAATCTGGCGGTTTGCACAGAATTACCCTTTTTAATCAATCACTTGAGAGGTGGAAGTTTTCGCGTGCCCCCCCCTTTTGAATTGACCCAGCGGAAAATTCCCTGCAAATTTCCCCCAACTAAATGAGAATTCCATGGGGAGAAGTCCACCATTTCCAGTAACGTCCCGGCAGATGCGAATGTGTCGGCGACGCAAAGATCTAGCGGAATTTTTAGCCTACTGCCCTACTCTGAAGCTAGGTAGACTTACTCATGTCCAGCGGAGGGTGAAAAACTCGGCTTTCGTCGAGTAACATCGATTAGTCGCTGCGCCACCGCTTCGAAACTGTAAGGCAGTCCTTGCAGGAGACCTCGACATGCATCTCCGCCTTTCGCACCTTTAAATTTGTACCGTCCAATCGCCGCGAACGCATGCAAAGAAAATCGCCAGCGCTGCGCATCAGACGCCCATCGCGAAAGCCCTGTTTCAGCAAGATGTGAACATCGTTGGCCAAGCGCTGTTCTTCGTCGCTTTGCGTCCCGTGCAAAAGACTAGATTCAACGTCGATTGCACCTGGCACCCACCTGAAGGGAATCGCAAGGCTATCGTTAAACGCCTGCGCTCGAACGCGAAGGTCCTCTTCGCGCGCCCGTAGGACGGCTTGTTCTGCCGCTTCTCTCGCTGCTTTGGCAGCACGGACCCGGTCTACGTCATCCGCCCGTGCACACATGAACAATCCATTGATATCGCACCAGACTTCGACCAGGGTTCCCGACGCAAGTCCGATCGGTCCCGTTCGAACCCTTCCGCTTGCGGTACGACGACCATAGACCTCGAGCTGTTTCCCATCCAGGTTCACATGGTTGCCTTCGACAGGAACGCGGACTCTGTGTCCCTCAATAAGCCACGGGGGGGCAATGCCCGCGGAAACAAGATGCAGTTGGTAGATGTCCATAGCCAAGACAGCCCCAGCAGCAACGCCGGGTTAAGTGCTACTCATGGTTGGAAAGTGTAGGCCAAACATCGAGAAAATTCTCGCGCGCTATTGACCGAAAAGAAACCCGCGTCGCCGGGAAGCGATACGCGGGTGGCAGCAAGGACTACCCCATCAGTCTACGTGAAGTTAAAAATTCTTTACCTCAGATATAAGAAATTTTTTCGTGCCATTTCTTGGCATTGCGGTCCGCCCCCGATACCGGCTTTCTCACACGTTGAATTGACGTCACACGGCTTCGAGGTTAATCCTTATCTCTGCCGATATCATCCGTTTGGCCTACTAGACTGACACCAAATCGTCATGCGGATTGTGTCCAGCCAAAGGAGACCGAAGTGATCGCCTCGCTCAAATCAGCAGCGGCCCTTCTGTCCGCCTGGCCAGGCGGACAGAAGGACTCGTTCCCGTACTGGTCAACCCGGCAATTTCCTTTCTTAGCTTGCYCGGGAGGGCAGCCATTGCCTTGGCCGTCGCCGTAAGGAAGCACGGCGCAGCCGCTAAGTAAAGCGCCACAGGCGATCAGCAACAAAAGAATGGATTTCATGGCTATTTTTATCTGGGGACTAGCGCGGGAGTATATCGGTCGCAATCCCGCTCATTTGTAAGAAACAGTGAAAAACGGGATGCAAGACATATCAATCATCCTCAGCCATACCCCGAGCGCCCGGCCATTGTCCGTCATTGCCACTATCGCACCCCTGGTCCATGGCATCGCTGAAGCCGCCTATGTCACAGCGCTCCAGCCCGAACGCCCCTTCATAGGGTGACGCGAAGCAGAGCCTGAGAAATGCGCCGCAGGCTAYGGCAATGGCGAGAACAGTGGTCATTGGTCGGCAGTTGGATGCAGGCGCTGGGGGCAAACAGGCTACCAGCACCGACCAACTTTAATTGCAAAGAATAGTCAGAAAAAAACCGAGGTGTTCGCATGATGATTCGCCGCGAATACACCACCTTCGGCATATGCTTGGGCCTAGGCGGCGGCGCCAAGGGCGCGCGTGGCCGGGCGTGGACGGCGCCGAAGTGTTCAGCTTCACGATGCTGACCATCAATTCGGACAAGCATCCACTGATGAACCGCTTCCATGCTCCGGGCAAGGAAAAGAGGATGATCGTCATCCTGCCGCGGGCGGAATGGGACAACTGGCTGACCTGCCGGGATCCGGAGCGGGCGCGCAGCTTCATGCGGCCCCACGCGCACCGAGGGCCAAAGCCGCCGAATAGCCTTGCGCATCCCATCGAGAGAGTTATGTTCTCTCGGACCTAACTCCACTAGAGTGACACGGGGCAAACGCGATTGCCCCGCATTCCCTTCAGCACCCGCTTCCTCCTGGCCGCGGGTGCTTTTTTATAGACGCCGCGCACGCAAGTCGGACGATGCCTATGGCGCCGTCCTGCCGGCACGCCTAAAACGGAAGTACCGCCCAACAGAACCAATCATGCCACCGAGCGCGCCGGCGCCGAAGTGCCCTCCGTCGCGCGCCCATCGCTAGTGGGTTACTAGTTGTTGATGCGACGCATTATCATTAACAGTGGCAGCAGATTGGACCCCCTTGTTGCTATTCCAGGGTCTAGGCGCCATCTCCCTGCGCCTACACCCCTTTATCCCTCTAAGGTGCCTACCACCAGGCATAGAACTCATTTCCCAACACGGCGGAAATTGAGAGTCGCGGCCTGCTAAAGTCATTCCAGCCGCAGTTCATATGCGGCGCGCTTGGCGCGACGACTGGCTGACCTGCCGGGATCCCGAGCGCGCGCGAAGTTTCATGTGGCCCTACCGGCCGAGTTGATGGATGTGGAGGCGGCACCGCGCGCGCCCCGGGCGAAGGTCGCTGAATAGTCCGGCCCCACCTGGAAGCTACCCGTGGAATAGCCATCGGAGATGCTCCGCAGGCTGTAGGACGCACCCTGATAGCGACGCCTTCATTCCTGACCTAAAACCGAGGCATCAGCATCAGCATGGAGTCCATCATGCAACCAGGCGTAGAGGCCACGCGAAACATAGAGGAGGAGTTAGAAGACCTGGACGAAACGGATAGTGCCATCGAACGCGCCGGGAAACGCATTGAGGCACAGGAGCAGCGCATTGCGCAGTTGAAGCGGGAGGGTACAGATAGCGAAAGCGCCGAGAAGCTCCTAGGCGACATGCGCGACAGCCTCAAGCAACTCATCATGCACCGCGCACTTATCGTCAAGACCATTGCGTGCCGGGAGTGAAGAACCCGCCGCTGGTCTGTTGATGTGCCCGCACTATCCACTCGCATCGGATCCGGCGTCTTACTTGTGAGTGCAATGTGCGAAACGTCCTGAACGCGAGTGACTTGCCACGTCGGAGCCGTCGTGGCCAATGCACTCGTGGTGCGATAGGGCCAACCGGAACATCAAGCCTAAAGCATGCAAATTTCAAGGGCAGGAGTTCGCGACCTGCCCTCCTTCAGCGCCCGTGTCTACACGACAGCGAGCGCTTTTTTTGGCGATGGAGCGCAGGATGTCGGACGGTCTAGAACTTCAAAAGCGGACCTGCGGGCCAGCCAGTTGGGATCCTTGTTCGACACGCTCGTACTAAGCACCGTGCGTCGGAGGGCCCAACTGCAGCCAACTGGGAGAGCGGGTATCGAACTCCTGCGGCGAAATATCCCCCAGATGCGAGCATGCCTCGTCCGGAAGTGCAATGCTCAGCTCTGAATGCCATAGGACCACACCGGCGAGCCGAACGACATGGACGCGCTCCTCTCTCGGTACGGGGTAGGTGGAAACGTGTCCGGGAACTGCTACCAAGGAAACACGCCGCCGCACCTCATGGCTGAGCCATCCAGACGCGTCGCGGCGAACCAACGCCATGGCCGCCACGTGCCAATGTAAGTAGACTGCCCGCGAGACGAGCAGAAACAGGATAAACACCGCGACCCAAAGCATGATGACGCTCCGTTATGGCGCCGCTACTATTGTGATGCGTGGCGGCTCGCCAACTCGCAAAGTGTGACAACTAATGAACTTTCCGTATATCCGGCTTTCTACCGGCCCCGCGTGAGGCAATTCACGGCCTAGCCGACACCAGCGCCCCGCAATCGCCAGGTAATACCGCACGCCGTGACCCGGTGGAGCCGCCAGTCGAGGAGCCGAACAGGTTCAACGCAGCGCCGATGGAATCGGCGCGTCCCAACTGTGGGCAGCTCTTGGTATTAGCGAGTCGCATGCGGGGCGGCGTGATTTAATGACTCCGCTGCCTCGCGAATGGATTTTCCACGGGACGCGCCACTAACCAGCGCTTTCCGAGGTTATTGGGTATCCACTCGGTACATACAGTCGCCGACGGCATTGATCGCCGGGTTTTTGCTGAACTTGATCTTGCGGCTCATGGCTTGCTGCGCGCGGTGCAGTGCCGCCTCGTGTCGCCTGAAGCTGTTGAGCGGGGTGAGGAAGGTGCCATCGCTCAAGGTGGCGAAGCGCACGATCCCCATGTCGATGCCGACCGCGCTGCCGGCCTGCGGCACAGGCTGGTCGACCTCGCGCTCGGTCTGGATGCTCACGAACCACTTGCCGGATGACAGGCTGACCGTGGCATTCTTCACCATGCCAAGCACGCTGCGGCTATTGCGGAAACGCGGCCAGCCCAGCTTAGGCAGGAAGATCCGGTTGTTTGCCTGGTCCAGCTTGATCTGCTTGGCATCGGGGTAGCGGAAGCTGTCGCGCTGGTCCTTTCTCTTGAAGCAAGGGAAATCCGCTCGCTTGGCGAAGAAATTGGTATAGGCGCGCTCCAAGTCCTTGAGCGTTTGTTGGAGTGGGTGCACTGGCGCATCCTTCAGCCACGACGTATCGGCGCTGTGTCGCCATCCGCAGTGAGTAGCTGACACAGCCCGGCATAGCCTAGCTTCTTCTCGCCTTGCTCGTAGCACTCCTTCTGCAACGCCAGGGCCTTGTTGAACACGAAGCGACACGAACCGGCGAAGCGGCGCATGTCGCGGTGCTGCTCGCCGTTAGGCATCAGTTCGAATTTGAAGGCTTGGAGTCGTTGCATAAATTGATCGTATCATCGATCAAGCGTTGTCAAGGACGCCTTCGGCATTCGCGCTATCCTTCCCCGGCCTGAAGAGGCTGTCGCAATAGGGTACACGGCCGAGCGCGCCGGCTTTTTTCGCCCTGACAATTCAAGCACTTACAAAGCTAAACTGTCTCGATTTGTACCTTTTGCGACAGCCTCTGAAGACCGGGGCTTGCCGCGCTTCCCGGTCAATTTGAATTGAGAGAGGTGTCTGCAGTTGAGTTGGAGGGCTTGGAGGAAAAGGCAACAAAGCTGGGGGACTACATTCTCGCGGGCGGCTAATGCAGGAGGAAGATGCAACATGGATGGAATAGGCCGTCGCCTCCACCCTCTACCCGTCAGCTTGGGACCGGTATCGCAAGGAAATGCGGGTGGCCTCGACTCAGCCGCAAGTCGCTGGGTAGCGCGCGGATAAAGCTGGTCGACGCCCCCCCCTGAAGCTGCTTGAATCGTTACCTTGTTACGTCGAGGCTAGCGAGGCAGACAGCGAAATGTGCCCATCCAAAGCACGGTCGCCCCAGACGGTCAATGCTGCACTGGCACATTTCCAACGGGGGGACGTCATGATCTGCCCCAAGCAGCGCAGAACTCGCCGCACCACACGTTCCTCAACTACACTTCGCTGTGTGTAGCCAGAAGCCGATGTGAGGAAACGGTATGGATATGACAGAGGCGCTTGTATTGGCTGCGGTCATCGGTGCCGCACTGCTCTCACTTCTTGTGGCCCTGCGAAACCGGTACAAGCTATGCGTCCAGGCCCATCTGCTACTCGACGATCTTGTGCTCACTCCCGTCTCCGGCCGTCAAGTTTCCCTTGTGGGACACCACAACGGCGTCGACGTTAGCGGAGTCGTGCCTGCTGCAGATATCCTATACAAGATTGAATCTCACCCTCTAGAATTGTCAGTCCATTCCCACGCCGACGGCCCTCTCGCTGCCAAGATGACCGACTGGGACGTCCCGCACTTTACGGTGCAACTGTTTCGCGGCGACGAAGAAATCTGGCGCCGAGATGTTCTCCGGAACGAAGCGCTTCGTATTCGCGACAACATCGAAACCTTACGCAAGTGGGCAGGTTCACGCAGGACAGGCGACAAGACGATTCACGACTTGGACCTTCTTCACATCTAGCACCGCCCCCCCGCCCCCCTCGGCTCTGCTTGCTACCGTTGTCGACGCTACCCAGTCAAGAAGGGGCATCAACTGGCCACTTGGGTCGGTGGTGCCGAAGCGGGCGAACTGCGGAGGCAATACGCGACTGGGCCGCATCACAAAACGAAGGCAGCGAGTAATATCTGCGCGCGTTGCTGTTTCAGGACGCGCGCTCTGTAGTCATAGCTACCAGCCAATAGCACGGGAATTGCCGCGCACTGCGAAAGCCGCCACTGCCAACTGATCGGCGAAGAGGTTCCCGCCGCCGGCGATTTTGATTCGCTTAGCGTGACCGCTCAAAAGTACTGGGCATCGGCGTCTTCCATGTGGGTGCCATCCGCCCTCATTGCGAGCTGGGAGGCTTTGGCCGCGTGGGTGGCGGCCTGCTCGAGCAGGGGCACGTGCGCCTTTGGGACAACGAGCATCGTCAAACCCAGTCCTTCCAGCGCGCGTAGTGCGTGCTCCAGATTCACCCCTTTGCCGTTCTCCAGCTTGGACAGCATGCCGACGGAAACGCCGCAATGCCTGGCCGCCTGGTCAATTGGCATCCCCTCGGCAACCCGCGTCGCCCGAATGCGATCACCCAGTTGGTCGATGGTGCGGATGGCAGCCCGCGATGGTGGCGCGGCATCGGCTAGCGGTCGTGGCATTGGGGGAGGTCCGGAGATTTGGGAGACTGGGAGATCCAGCACTGGGGCTGCTCTCCCGATTATTTCACTATCGTGAAAGTATATCAAACGCCGCGCCCTCGCCTGCACCGCCGCCAACTCAGCGCGCAATTTCCGCGAGCGCCTGCTCGGCATTCTGGCTGGTCGATCTCCCGCAGTGCGCGGCGCTCGGTAGCGCTGGCCCGCTCCTGCGCGATGGATACCGATCGCGGGTACACTCCAGCTCCGTCGAGAATTGGGTACGCAACTCCTGCAACTGCCGCTCGAGCACCCCTAGAGCTGGGGGACCCCCCGCGCGACGCGCGTGCGCGGACAAGTTGGCCTGGCCCTCGGCATCCAGTTCACAGCCTCACAGAACGACACGGTATCGGCCGCGTCGTTCTTATCAGTTCTGGCGCCTGGTGGGCGATCTGACCCGCGTGGACCTGCCGTCGCTGCGGAAAGGCTGTGCGCCTGGCAGGCATTGCAAGCGTGGCTGCCTGTAAAGCCGCGTCTGGCATAGCTCGTTCACGCTCCCACGTTACTTGGGCATCCCCTCATACATGCTGGTGACGTCATCCATCACCTGAAGAATACGCTCGCTGGTCGTGGCGATGTTTCTCAACTGTTCCGCGCGACTGACCCCGGTCTGATTGAGTGCCTCTTCAAAGAACAGCCACTGAGAGCCGGCAAGCTGCAGTTCGCGACGGATTGCCTCTGTGTTTTGCGGTGCCGCGGTGAGGAGTTCCTGCGCGGCTGCGAATTCCCTGGTAGCCGTGTCCAGATCCTGCGCCATCTGGGGGGAGTTAATGCCCCAGGCGCGGAACATGCTGATCTTGGCAATTCTCTGCGAGAGCATCCGCTGGCGGCCGGCAACGTTGATCAGCTTACCCATCATGGTGCCGGAATGTTTCTCGAGCAGGAGGGTTCCCTGTTGCGCAAGCTTCAGCATGTCCTCGCTCATTCTTGCGATTGCTTTCGCGCTATCGAGATTCGGATCGCCAGCGGACAGCAACTGCTTATAGGGAATCCATGTCTGCTCGAGCCTGGCGTAGGTGTCCTTGATCTCCGGCGTGGGCGCGGACGCCTTCAGCTCCATGAGCTGCTTGTCAAAGAGCGCCACGGACTGTTCGAGGACCTTCTTCGAACGTTCGACTTCAACACCGAGGCCAGCCTGGCAGTAAGCCTTGGCCATGCGCTGAGACAGCATGCGCTGGCGGCCCGCCTTGTTGATCGCCGCGTTGATCGTTAGCGTTTCGGCCGAAGCGGTCCCGGCCAAGGCCAGCGCCAGGACGCTGCAGGCAACCAAGCAGAAGGAACAGAGGTAACGTTTCAAGGGTGTCTCCGCGTTAAACTTTGATTGGACCTTTGGACGCATCGCTCGGGCCGACGACGTGTCGGATCAGCTGATCCATCTCTTTGATGATGTCCGCAAGCACCAGCGTGATCACCGCGAACTCCCTGCCGTACTCTCCCGCCCGTGCCGCCGAGATGCGCGCATTCATTGCAACGATATTCGCCTGCAAAGAAATACCGCTGAGGCGCTCGACGAGGTCGGTGTGGCGTTTGCGCACAGCGACCTCGCAACGGTGCATCTCCTCCTGGTAGGCCTGCGTGACGGTCTGCAGCAGTTCAAGCATTGGCGTGGCCTGCGCCACCAGCACGTCGAGGGATGGCGCTCGCCGGCTGGTGTCGGCCAGTGGTGCGTCTATCGCTGTTCTGACCTGGGCGATGAATTCACGGATACGCGCGTCAGCGCGTGGACTACCAAAGTACAGTTGCTGCAAAGCGCCGGAGAATGCGCCGGGAAAACGCTCATTGCCCGTTACGAGATCCGAATGCGCCGACTCGAACATTGACAGGCACTTGCGTGCGATATCGAGCGCGGCAGTGTCCCCCCGCGAAGCGAGCAATATCTGGAGGACGATCCGTTGCGACAGCATGCGCTGCCTTCCGGAAAGGTTGATCAATCCGCCGATGGTTTCGGCGGACACTTCGGCCTCGGGTGACTGAGTAGAGAAAGCGTTCATGCCATGCCTTGCAGGTAGTGTCGACGCAGACGCGCACCGCGCTGACCGGCAAAGAAAAAGCGCCCCGAAGCGAGATGCTTGCAAACCGGTTGTCCGATTCGTGAACATTTCGCTCCGGGGCGCCGTTGCCCGGGATGCTCCTTTTCGGAGCGTGTCATCGCGACTTGCCAGATTGTTTCAAGGCCGCCGTTGGCCTATGTGTCGCCCACGCAATATCTATGCCATAGCTCACGGAAGTTGCATCAGGCTGCGGGCGCAGGAAAATGGCACGGCGGGACCGAYCCGCGCACCGATCCCGTGCCAGATGCCTCATCACGACGCGTGCGTAGGGGCATGGCCAACTGATCACGGGTAACTCTCGGCTTGACGAGAAGTGCTTTGCCTGCCGCATCGACCCCATGAACGGCAAACACGTCTTTGGCCAGATCGATACCCACGGTAACAATGGACATGGGGCTTCCCCTCCTGTGGTCGTGATGGCGTTTCGACACGCCATCATGGCACCTCAATGCCGACTTGCGGCTTCCGCCGCAGCCTCGGGACGGGGAAGCCCTTTCCATTCGATTACCCAAAATTCCGATCGGTCTGCCCATCGTGGAGGGGCCATGACCTCTCTCGGTAGCCCGCAGTCTATTGGTTTTCAAACCTATTTCTTGGCGACTACGAGAGCGCCCAAAGCGGGGGCTGACTAAGCGGCAATGCGGTGGCTTTCTGCTCTGGCGATGGAGGGATACCATCGTTCCACGTGCGATCGGAGCTGGTCATTGAGCACGGCAGTCCGGATTTGTAGCAGTGCGTGCGCGTGCCACTGCCTTGTCTCGCTATCGGCAAGTTGACAGCGCCGTCCATATATACCCGGCCCCCGAATTTCGGAGGACCGTAGCACGCAGTGTGGCTGACCAGAATGGTGCTACGGTGCGCGAATCAGTGAGCGCCTGGGTTCGCCCGGCCTTCGTCTATCAGCTTCTCTGCATAGTCGCGCGCATGCTGCCACGCCTCACCTTCGGAAAAGTACTGCCCAGGCACAGGCTCGTGCTCGAAGATCTTGATCGAGCTGCCGTCCGCCGCTTTTGCACAGATCGTCACCTGGCCCTGCCAGGGCCCACCGGTTGGGGACGTTGCGCATGCCTCATACCAGTGATCTTTGTAGTACGTGAAGCCTTGGAGATCCATAGCCTTCTCCAGTTGTTCAAAAGAATCGTAGCACGGCCAAGACTGGGCCGAGTGGGCTGCACACCGCTATATATTGCATCGACCGACGCGCTTGTTCAGCGCGATCTATAAACGGCATTGCGCGGTGCATCATCGCTTCTTCACACATCTGACGCTTGAGTACAAAGGCCAGAAGCGCTGGCGCGCCTTGTTGTTTCCGCCCTTTGCGCCGGTAGCCTTCGTGCTGGCGGCCGTGCCGTTCGCGCTGATGATCGGCGTGGTGTTCTCGAAGAACGCGGGCTATATCGCGCTGATGACGATGGCGGCGTACTACCTGATGTACGAGGGCCTGCATACGCTGTCGCACATCACGGATACCCGCATGGCGATGTGGAACCAATCGAGAACGTACTCACCGCGGTCACCAAAGCCGAGCCGGCCGGCCGGTGCTCAAGCTTGTGCAGGTAGGCAAAACTATGGCCGGCATCCTGATCRCGCATTGACTTCCCGACGATCACTTCAAACCAGCCATCCTGCCGGCACCGGTGGCCGGCCGGCCGAAGGTAGCCGCCGTCAATGCCGACGGCGCGGACCGGACTGGGCTCCGGGGTGTCGGACGAACCGACGCTCGCGRCCACGTCCGCGTGCCGTCGGGCGTCAGTGGCCTGTTCCGCTTCCAGCCGGCGACCGAGCCCGGTGACCTGGCGCCGGATCGAACTGGCTGCCAGCACATGATCGAGCGGCAACACTTCCTGCAGGACGTTGACGGTCAGGCCATAGGACATCAGCGCTGCAAACTTGACCTCGAGATACTGCAGTTCTGGACTGACCCGCTCGGGCAAATAGTTAGCGAACGGACTGAAGGTGGGGGCGTCGCCTTGGCACAGCCGACAGGGATACAGCCTGGGACTGTCAATCGACAGTCGCCCCAACGCGCTCCGGAAGACCAAGTGATGGTGGCCCTTGCAAACCAACTGCGCACCGCACGTGGGACAAACGCTGGTCCGGGCAACTACTTCAACAACCTGTGCCGCGACCATCGTGCGCTGCAGCCGACCCAGYAATGATTTCGCCTCCTCCAGATGCGGGCCCAGCGAGCCCACATCAAGCCCGTCTCTGTCGAACTGGGCTATTTCGGTGACGGTGGCTGGCACGCCTCCATCGTCCTGCACTACAAGTTGCAAGCTGATACGCATGGCCGCCCTCCTCCCTTGGAAGCTGCGGCGACCAGTCTACCCCTCGAGCTCTCGCAACCGATCATTGACGATCTGACGGTCAAAGCGACGATCCAGCCAAGTCAGCCACCCGCCGACCTCAACGCGTAAGTCTTCCAACACGATTGGCTCCTCGCGCAGCGACTCGAGCCAATCGAGGAACTCATACTCACTGCGTTCGCCACTGGCCTCCATATAGCTCCCGATCCCGCCCATGTCCTCTGGCGGGCAACGCCCGCAACCGGCCACGCAACGTGGCAGCCCGCCAGGATGTTGCCGCAGCCTACGCCGCTCCACCCGTATCTCGTGGCGCCACCACGCGTTGAAGTCATACACATAGACGAAGCCTTCGTGTTCGCGGAGACGAAACGCAGTCAGTGGC
>NZ_JBFTLX010000023.1:0-47345 GCF_056396665.1 Cupriavidus sp. 05T313
TTCATCGTGCGACGATTCTCGGACTTCGCCTCATTCCATCTCACGCTACGCCGGAGTTGCTCTGCGCCTCCGGCAACCCGCGACGATTGCCGACGTCTCACCTCGAATAGCTCGCGACGCCGCTCCTCAAATAGCCCGGGACGTAACAGGTATATCTCAGCGTGAACGCGCGGGTGCTCCGAGGCCAGATCACAACAGCAAAAATCCTCTCCGCGACGCAACAGCCGCTGCTGAAGTAGCACACTAGCTTTCTGAAGTCTCTATTGCGTTTTGCAATGTCCTGTCGTTCGATGCGAGTGAGATGCTATGAGCGAACTTGTGGCTCTGAAGAGTGCTTATCAGCTTTTACAGGACTACTGGCTGCTGACGGTCTTTGTTCTGGCATGGTTCCTCCGCCATGCGGTACAGAAATGGGTCGAAGCAAAGCTTAATGTTGCCGTGACAAAGGAAGCGGAGGCGATCAAGCACCAGTTTCTGGCCGAGATGGAGGCGTTAAAGCTCACCTATTCCTCGCAGCTTGAGGAAACGAAGCTCAAGATTGAAATCCGAAAGGCGGCCGCCATTGAGGTTGCGAAGCAGCGGATTGAGGCATATCAGAAGATTGAGCGGTTGTTGGGTGCCGCAGGACGAAGCGCTCATATTTTTCTCACCCTTGAGCCTCAACGACGCGCCGATCTTATGCCTCGCACCGAGGTAATAACAAATCTGCATGCTGCATCTGAGGCGGTCAGTGAGAAGCAACTACTCGTACCGGATGAGGATGTAAAGGCATTTCACGCGCTTATCTCGGACATGAATGACCTCTGTGCAGCGCACGAGCAAGCGAACACGACGTTGACCGAGACGGATGCAGCCATAGACGACATGGCGAAACGAGTCCGTGCTTTCAAACAGCGTCTCAGAGAATTGCTAGCTTCTGTGGCAGCTGAGATTCAATAGACCATGCAAGCCCGCTAGCTACATTGGCAGGCTCAGGCGAACGACCGATATAGGTACTTCACGCTGCTTGATGTACCCCTCGGTCGTCGCCCGGTCTGTATGCGCGCCTGCCACCTGCAGGGCGTCGATGTCATAGCCTGCCTTCTTCGCATCCGTGAGCGCCTTGGCCCGGATGTCCTTCACCGTGTAGTCCACATCGCCGATCTCGGCGCGCGCGATCGCATCGCGCCAGGCATCCCGGCACGCTGCCGCGGTCTTCGCCTTTCCCTTCTTGTTGATCACCACGAAGTCGTCAGTCAGTGCCTGCACCTTCACGTCTTGCCGGAGCGCTTTGGCGCGGCGCAGCACTTCGCGAATCTCCGGGGTGATGGGCCAGTCGACAGCCTCGCCACTACTGTCCTCGGTCTTGGACGGGACGAAGTGGATCAGCCCTGCTTCGCGGTCCACCTGGCTCCAGCGCAGCTGCCGTATATCGGTTGAACGCTGGCATGTCAGGTAGCACAGGTCGACGAAGACCTGCATTTCCGGGCCGGTCGGCACCTTTGCCACAATAGTTTGCTCCTTGCCGCCGATCTTCTTCTTGTACTTGTACTCGGCCAGCGCCGCGCGGATGGCCAGGAAGTGGCCATGCGGGATGTACGTCGTCCGGACCTTCGGCTTCTTCAGTTCGATCTCGCGGCAGGGATTCAGCGGCACATGCCGGCGGCGCACGGCCCAGCTAAAGAACTTGGACAGCCAGCCCTTCATGGCGGTCTGGGTCGGCAGCTTGTCTGGCCAGTTCTGCAGCAGGAAATCCTCCACCGCGCCCGGGTCAACCTCTTCGATGTTGTGCCGCTTGAAAGCCTTACGGACATCCTCCCCGCGCCGGCGCCACTCGGCCCGGAACGAATCGGCATACTCCTTTTCCGTCTTCTCCATGTAGACGGCCACGAGCCGGGACATGCTCCCTTCGTCGCCGTCGACCTCCGTCTTCCGCTTCTCCTCGGCCAGCCGCTCATACATCCGGGTCTGGCCCTCGTCGAAGCGGCACAGCTTGATCCACTTCTGGTCGGTGTTCCTGACCCAGTGATAGCTGCCAAAGCGGACATAGACCCGGCTGGGCAGCCCGTCTGCCTTCTTCCTGCGCCCGGTCATGCCGCCTTCCTGAGGGGGATCAGGGCGGGGCGGTTAGCTGCCGGGGTGCCCGCGCCAGGCAGGACCCCCGCGCGCTTCGCCTGCAGCGCCTCGAATGCTGCCCAGGTCAGGATGATCCTGCCGTCGGCGCGCTGCACTGGCGTCAACCCAAAGTGCAGCTTGAACCATGCTGCTTGCGCGCTGTGTCGCTTCTTGCCGGTGACGTCCCGCAGGTCCTGCTCGCTCATCAATCTTGTGTCCATCTGGCTCTCCCAGTCCTGCCGTCCTGCCGGGTTGTTTCAATCATACGTTTTGCTGCTGCTTTCACTTCTACTCACTACGTTGGTAAATGCCGAATACGCACCATATGGGTATCCGCAAGGTGCTCAAGGTGCGAAGAGCTTCGGCCGTACCTTGGCCGCGATGTACAGGGGATGCTTCGGGCTGCCGTCCTGGTTCAGGCCCAAGTGATGCAGCAGGGCGCCACGGCCGCACATCCTCACGATGCGCAACACCTCCGCCGCACGCGCCGGTGCCGCCTTGTGTGCGCCCCATGCGCAGATCACCAGCGAGCAGCGATCCAGCGCGTCCATGATTGAGCAGTTGGCCGTGTCCTCGCGACCCAGCGGCGCCGGGTGCGCCAGCAGGCCGTCTGGATCGGTGGAGCGCAGGGGGAACAGGTTCACCACCTCCAGGCGGCCATAGCGGCGGCCGGCCAGCGCGCGCTGCAGGCATCGGGTGATCGTCGGGTCGTTGACCTGGTGGTCGGCGGTCGACGGGTTGAGCATGATGAAGCCCAGGGCCGGCAGGCTGCGGTCCCACTGGCGCCAGAGGCGATAGCGGTACTGTTCGCAGTCGGAGAGGATGGCGCCGGCCTCTCCGTCAAGTGTCTGGGAGGTCATGTGCTTCATGCTACGATTCTCCAAAACAGGGGGGCTACCATGGGCATTGAGAGCTACAAGGACTACACAGTTCGTGGCTTTGCGAAGCAACTGTCGGATGGTTCGTTCGAAGCATTTGGCACCGTGCAGCAGGACCATCTCGTTCTGGAGGCGTCTGAGCCTCTGGGCTACTACGCAACGTTCGACTTTGCCGTCGCGGCAGGCATCGAATGGGCGAAAGCATGGGTAGATGATCAACGCTGATCCCTCCGAAATTCCACCGCACAGATCCTGAAGAGGGTGGGGCGTTCTTTGAACATGCTACGGTCCATGAACCTGCAAGCAAGGTGCGAGCAGTTTGCCGACAGAGGGAGCTACGATGACTAAGGAAAAATTCTTCGACAAAGAGCTTGCTGACAAGGTTGGCGAAGGCAAGGCGCTCCATGCCGCTGTGTTGACTCAGGAGACACGCGAAAGCCTTGAGAGGATCAATGTCGAACGCGCATTGGTGGGCCTGGGCGCTGTTCAGGACCCGATGGACGCCCTCTTGGACTTCGATAAGATCCTGGGTCTTCCTGGCGACCCGACCAAGTAATTTAGTGGTATGGCGCGTCATGCCGCGATCTCCGGGAATCCATCGTGCTGCACGCTGTCGAGCAGGCGGCCGGCGGCCTTCTTACCGACGCGGTCCATTGCCGCAATGGGGTAGGGCTGGGTCGCGCTGTAGTGGACGAAGGTGTAGCCGCGCTCGGCCGCCTCGACCTCTGCCATCGTGCGGTTGTTCGGCGCGTGCTCGCCCCATTGCTTGAACAGAAACGGCACGCCAGCCGCCGCGCACTGGTCGCGCAGGCTGGTGACCCAGTCCGGATGCATAGGTCGCGCGACCGCGCCGCTCTCGCCGCCAACGATCACCCAGTCGATTCCATCGTCGTAGCCCGTCCAGCTTGCGGATTCCCCGCAGGCCGGGCATAGCGGCACACACTCGCCGTTGGCCGTGTAGGTTTCGACCTCATCGTCTTTGACGTACCGTGTATCGGCGCAAACATCCATGCAGTGGACGCCAGTTGGATCAAGCCAGCGCGACACGTCCACCGGCCCCAGAAGCGGCTCCATGCTCAGGAACCGCACGCGCGCCGGCTCGTCCAGCAGCTTCGGGATGTCGCGGTCGGCCTCGGCCTGGTTGCAGATCGTCGCGCCGAGCCAGACGTTCGATGGCAACCGGCCCGGCATTCCTGGCCCGACGAGCATGCCCTGCACATTGCCGATCCGCTTTGTCAGCAGCAACCAGTCGAGGTTCGGCGTGGCCATGATCAGGTCGAACAGATCGGTACGCCAGGCCGGATCCACCGCGTTATCGAACACGTCGGCCAGGCTGGCGCAGAAGACGCGCTGCCGGCGGCCATGCTCGGCGAAAAAGGCATCATGGTTGGCGTTCCAGGCCAACGGCTTGCGCCAGTTCGCGGGGCTCGTGAGCCGGCGCGGCGCGCCCGGGCCCCAATTGACCGCCTGCCCGCCAGCGAAGCGCGCATTGCGAGTCTCTGCGTAGCAGTGGTCGCAGCGGGGCCCGACCTTCTGGCAGCCTTCCCAGGGATTGAAGGTGTGATCTGTCCACTCGATTTTGCTGTTCTCGCTCATAGGGGCCTCAAGGTTTGCTTCCCAGCGCCGATAAGTCGGGCATGGACGATTATGAAAAATTCCTCAAAGAGACGGCCGAGCTGCACGGCGACGAAGTTGCCAAACTCCACGCTGAATTGGGCCGCGCTGTCTATGAGCAACGGGTGCGTGATCGCGAGCGGTACAGGGAGATGGTCGAAGAGACTTTCGCGTTTGAGCACCACGCCCGTCTGAACGGCTACCTCGGTTTTCCCCCGCTTCCCTAGAGCCATTGGTTGGGTCATGCTGCCTCCGGCTGAGCCACCGACAGCGCCACGGCCACCGGCCGCACCCAGACCGGCATGGCCGACAGCATGAAGGTCTCGCCAGTCTCGGCCAGCAGCAGGGTGGTGCCCATTACCTCCGCGATCGCGCGCGCGGCGTCCGGCGGCACTGCGTTGCCGATGCGCTCGCGCCAGGCCTGATCGCTGAGCCCGTCCAACTCCAGGTATTCCTCGGGCTCGATCAGCGACTGAAGCGCGGCCAGTTCCAACGTGGTGAAAGGGCGGTGCCACGTACCGTCCAGCGCGCGGATGATCGCGACCAGCTTGTCGTTCGCCGCGGGCAGGCGCGGATCAGCGACCGACCAGCGGCCGTTGTCGTGGCCAGCAGCTGCCGACACGGCGCCACTCGACTGATCCCAGCCCACCACACCATAGTGGCCGCCGGTCAGGTAGTGGTCGCCGCGCTCGCGCCGCATACCGGGGCGCGGGTCCGCAACGGCATACGCCCCCTGGCCGGTGTCGCTGCGTGCGATGACAGTGCCGGCCGGCTCGTCGAAGCCGGTGATCCGATACTTGCCAGCACCCTCGAATCCGGTCGACGCGCGCGGATCCTGGACGCACTGTCCTGTGCCATGGGCGCTGGTGACCGCGCCGGCGGCCTGGTCCCACGGCACGATCCGGAACTCGTTGTTGTGCTTGGCCGGGCCGGCGTGGCGCGGATCGGCGACGGTGTAGTAGCCCTGGCCGGGCATCTGCTGCGCGGCGATGGTGTTTGCATGCTGGTCCCACGGCAGCACGCCGTAAGCATGGCCATCATTCCATTTCGCGCTTTTGGCGAAGCGCGGGTCGGCGATCGAGAAAGTGCCATTGGTCGGCAGCGACTCGCCGGCCACGGTGCCCGCTGGATCCTTCCAGTCGATGACGCCAAGGTGCCCGGACCTGCGTTCCGGCAGGATCAGGTAATCCCGCAGGTGCCCGTTCTCCACCGCCAGCTTGTTCAGGCTGCGCCAGTCGCTGCCGGCTTCGACGAACGCCAGGCGCACCCAGGTCTTCCACTGCAGCGAGGGAACACGGTGCATCGGACCGCCGGTCAGCTCGCCGGGCAGCGGCATGCGACCTAGCACCGTTCCGACACCCTGCAGGCGTCGCAGCTCGGGCTCGTACAGGAAGGCCGGGACCTTCTCCATGTGCCGCGCCACCAGCAGGAAGCGCTTGCGGCTCTGGGCCAGCCCGCCGAGCTCTCCGCAGTCGTGCGTGGTCTCGTTCACCGCATAGCCGTAGTGACGCAGGATCTGGTTGATCTGATCCAGCAGGTGCCGGCCGCGCGTGGCCAGCCGCGGCACGTTCTCGAAGACGATCAGCTCGACGGGGTCGTCCTTCCAGGCCTCGCACATCAGCCAGACGCAGCGCAGCGTCAGCTCGTTGAGCGCCTGGTACTTCGGCGTGCGGCTCAGGGCCTCGGACAGCAGGCCGGATGCGCCCTTGCACGGCGACGAGATGAACACGCAGTGCGGGTGCTCGTTGTTGGCGGCGCGCCGGATGTCAGCGGCCGTGGCCTCGCGCCAGCCCGCCGGCGGCTCTTTGCCGTGGAAGGCGGTGTACATGGCCCGCGTGAACAGGTCCATGACGGTGCAGGGCACGCCCACGAGCTGCTCGAAGTCGCGCGCGGCGGCCGGGTCGACGTCGATGCCGCCCAAGCAGCGCCAGGTCGCGATCATGTTGCCCACCTGGGAGGCTGCTTTCTTGAAGCCCTTGGCGCCGCCGCCCAGGCCGGAGCACATGCCGAATGTGGTGTATTCGCGGCGGATCATGCGTGTGCCTCGTTGTAGGAGAAACCCTCGCTGTAGGAGGAGGCTTCGCCTACATCCGACATGCAACCCAGCGCGTATCCTGAATGAAGGCTAAGACAGAATTGGAGAGAGCTATGAAGCCCATTCTTGTGCTGCTTGCCGCTTCCATTGCACTGCTGAGCGGCTGCGTTGTGGCACCCTATGGAGACGAGCACCGGGGCGGTGGGGGCTACTATGGCGGAGAGCCTCACGGGGATCACGATCGGTACCATGACGATCACGATCACGACCGCGGCGATCATCGGGACGATGGGGGGGATCGAGATCGCGGGCAGCCGGGGCGCTATCTGTACTGATTTCGGGGTCATCTCATTAATCCTGTTGCGGCTTCGTCAGCGAAGCCAGTAATGCGGATTCGGGCCCGAACTTCACCCAGCGCGCCAGCGGCTGCAGCGGACGTGTCTTCGCGCCATCGTTGAGCGCGCGAGCCAGGCGCTCGAGCTGCAGCAGACGGGAGGCCTGGGAGACGTTCGTCTCGCGCGCCACGGCCAGCAGCGACTTCGTCTCAGCCAGTTGTCGGCGCAGCTCGGCGTTCTGCCGCTTCAGAGCCGACGAGTCGGCGGCAAGATCCACGATGTCGGCGTTCAGCCGGTCGGCGGCGCGGACGGGGGTGCGAAGGGGCCAGTTCATGCGGTCACCTGCGCTGGGTCGGGTTCGAGGGCGGCAGGGCGGCCGGCCAGCACCAGGCGCAGGCGCGTACCGTCAATCCGCGTGGAACCGATGCTGGATTGGGCGCCGGTGCGGAACTGCGCTGCGTCGATTGCGCTGACACGCCATGCGGGCATCGGCGAGACGCCCTGCACGAATTCCACCGGGCGGCCGAGTTTCCGGAAGCACCAGTCCTGCATGAACATCTCGGCGTTCCATGCTTCAGGGCCGTAGCACTCCACCAGCGTCAGCGCCTGGAAGCCTCGGCCCTCGGTCAGGTCCGGGGAATGCGAGACTCGCCAGTAGGTGGTCAGCTTTGCGCGTGCGGCGATCTTCGCTTCGTGATCGACGCAGGCCTGCTCGGTCTCGAAGAGCTGGCCGTCGTCGGCGCGGTACATGGTCTTGTTGATGGCTTCCATGGTCAGGCTCGAAGTAGGGTGGGCGGCTGACGGCGTTCCCAACCAGGAGACGGCGTCGCACGCTATTTAGGGACTCGGCGTTGTCCTGCCGCAGCCGCCCGTTGAGGGGTGGGTTACTCGCTGCACCGGAAGGGAATCGAACCCCGCGGGCCAGGCACCTGCCCGGTACCGCCGGCATCTGCTTTCGCCCGTAAATCGGTCAGGCCGCTTCCTTCATCTGCTCCGGCTCTTGGAAGCTCAGGCTCATGTGCACTTCCTGGCCGAGCAGCTGGAGGATGCGGGCGGTGGTTTTTTCGTCCGGGTACGCCTGCACGCGGAAGTTGATGAAGACCGTGCCGCCTTCCTGAAAATCGAACGAGAGCTTGTTCACCCTGGCATCTTCGAGCAGGATGTCGTCCTTGGGCCGCACCTTGCTGAGGATCCGTAACAACTGGTGCTCCCAGTCGCCGTCCCACTTCACCGCGCCGAGGGCTGGGTTTTTCAGGTTGGGCAAATAGGCAGCGTCGCTCACCAAGTCGCCCTGCACTGATTCGTCCTTGTAGTAGAACGAGGACTTCAGCGTCGGCGAGAACTGCGCAAGCAGATCGTTCGAGACGCGTGCCTGCAGCTTCAGGTCCACGCTGAGCACGTTGTCTTCACCGTGCTTCTCGTTGCGGGTGTTGATGTGCTTGATCTTGACCAGCTGGCTTTCGAGTTCGAGCATTGCTGTGGCTCCGGTGGTGGTGGCGGTTTGGGATTTAGGCAGCGCGCGCGGACATGACTTCGTCCGGGTAGGCCTCGACGCCCTCGATGCGCATGGCGTCCTTCTGGGCCTTGGCCAGCTGGTTGAGCGCGGACTGGTTGACCTCCAGCAGGTGCTGGTGCTCGGGGTGCGCGGCCACGAAGCGGATCAGCGCCATCTTGTCGGTGCAGCGCGCTTTCCAGTTCTTGCGGGTGGACAGGCCTGACACCTTCGGCGCGGCCGATGCGATGGGCACCGGTGCGGCGGTCACCAATTCGGCTGTCATCGCGATGTCTTGCGCCTGCTGTGCGCCGGCGGCGACCGTCTCCTGCGCCTGGGCTTGCAGTTGCTCGGCCTTGGCGGCATCGCCAGCGGCAGCGGCCGCCGCGGCTTCCTTCGCGATCCGGTCGGCTTTCTCTTGCGCCACGCGCTGTGCCTCGCGCGCCTCGGCTTCGATGCGCTCGCGCTCTTTGCGGGCAACTTCCTCGGCGGCGCGGCGCGCTTCCTCGGCCTTGCGCTGCTGCTCGCGGTCATAAGTGAGCAGCGCGCCCTTCAGCTTGGACTCGGCCGATTCCAGGTATTCCTTCGGCGCGCGGAACAGCTCGTTGACGGCCTTGAGCACCTGGTTCAGCGGACCGGTGATCGAGGTGCGCTGCTCTTCGACCTGTTTCATCAGCGTCTTGACGGACTTGAGGTCGTCGCTTGCGATCTCGTACATGGTCGGGCTGTCGATCACGAAGGCCTCGGCGCTGGATAGCGCCTTCTGCGCCTTGCCAGCGAGGACAAGCGCCACGCTTGCGTCGTAGGCGACGGTGCCTTGGGTAGTTGCATTGGTCATAATCAGGATCTCCAGGGCCGCGCTCAGGCGGCGTGCTTGTTACGGAAGCGGTGCAGAGTCAGGCAAGAGAGAAAGACGGCCCAGTCGTCCGGGTCCTTCATCTCGTGCAGGCGATAGGTGCCGTCGTCGCGCAGCTGGAGGGTGTAGCGGCCAGGCACGCGCTTGCCTGTTTCCTGTTCGACGGCGTTTTTGTAGGCGGCTGTCTGCGGGCCGTAGCTCGGATACTGCTCGCCGGTCTTGATGTCGAGGATCCCGCGCGCACCGTCCATGTGTATCAGCCGGTCATAGGTGCCGGCGTAGCGGTGGGTGGGATGGAACACGCGGTGCTCCATGCCCAGGATCTCGAATTTCTTCTCAGCGCGGAACCGGATCCACCCGTTGAGGTAGGGGCGCACGACATCCGCGACCGTCGATTCGTCCAGGTCGCCCTCGTCGTAGAGCTCGGTCGCCTTGTGGACCGCGGTGCCGAGTTGGCGCTTGTACTCCAACACCTCCGGTGCCACGAATTTGAAGTCGTTCAGCGGCGCGAGGATCTGCGTCACGCTCGGGATCCGCGCGCCATCGAACGTGTAGGCGTGTTCTGCCTCGTCGAAGAGCAGGACAGACATCAGCAGTTCTCCCTGATGTAGTCCTGCAGCGCCACGAAGCCGTCGCGGGTGAGGGTGTCCAGATCGGCAAGGCCCAGAGCCTCCAGCGCATCGGGAACGGCGATGCCCGCGCCGTCGAGCTTGTTGCGCACCCATTGCTTCTCGCCATCGGTGGCCATGTCGTCGCCTGCAGCGGGCTGGCGCTGGGCTTGCGTCTGTACCTGCTGCTGGGCGGCCGGGTGCTGCTCAACTTCGGCGGGCTGCTTGATGCGCTGCATCGGCATGTCGACCGTGCGGGTGTCCTGCTGCTCGATCTGCTTGGCCTTTGCCTGCGGCATCTTCACGACCGTGCCTGCGGCGGGCCGGGACACCTCGGCCGGGCCCATGTCGCGCTCGACAATGCGCGCTGCTTCGTCCTCGTCGTAGATGCCGGCAAAGCCGTACGCGAGGCGCGCGCCTTGAATCAGCGTCTTGTGGCGCATCATCCGTGATGGGTGGCTCTTCCACGGCTGCATGGTCGCACGTACCACCTCGGCAAAGCGCTCGCGGATCTTGATCGGGCGAGCGCGGTCCTTGCGGTAGATGTGGACCTCCATCCAGACCGGAACAGTCTTGCCTTCGAAGGTGGTCGTTTCCTCCGATTCGACGAACTCGAAGCCGTCCGACTGCGGGTGCTCGTTGATGATGCGCGACCAGCCGTCGACGCCCACCACCGGCACGATGCCGCCCTTGTCGGGGAAGGCGTAGATCTCCTTCGTGAAGGGGTTCAGGCCGTACTGGTCGGCGACGATCAGAAGCGCGGCCATCTGCTCGTCGCTGATTTCCTGCTGACCGTTCTGGCGGAATGCCGTGGCCTTCAGGGTGGCCAGTAACTTGCCGGCGTCGATGCTGTACTTCGCCGCAAACTTAGCGACGAGGCTCTGGTTGTTGGCGACCGGGCGCTCAGCGACGGCAGTGGACATTTGCGATCTCCTGGATTGGGTTGGTGTGCCGGTGTTAGGCGGCCTGGGTGTCGGTTTCGGCGTCGGCCGGCTTCGCTTCGATCCGCTCGTACGGGTACTTCTCGGCGAACGGCTTGATGTGCTTGTAGAAGTGCGAGCCGATCGACTCGGCGCCGCTGAACGCCGCGAAGTCCTCAGCGCTCACGTTGCGGTAGTGGTAGAGCGAGGTCGGTTCGCCGGCCTTGTTCTTGAAGCGGACGGCGAGCATGCTGGACTCGGCGTCGTGGCCGATGCTGTAGATCTGCGACGATTCGACAGACTGCATGGCGATCGCGGTGGGTGTGATTTGCGTGTCCATGAAAATCTCCTGGGTGGGTGAAGCGTTTAGAAGCCCGCGCGGATGGCGACGGTCAGGTACCAGATGCAACCGGCGGCCAGGCCGTAGCTAATGGCGCCAGCCCACTGCCGGGCGCGCGAGCACTTCGCGGTGGCCAGCAGTTGATTCGAGGTGGGGTCGT
The DNA here is from genome assembly GCF_056396665.1 of Cupriavidus sp. 05T313. NCBI lineage: Bacteria > Pseudomonadati > Pseudomonadota > Betaproteobacteria > Burkholderiales > Burkholderiaceae > Cupriavidus > Cupriavidus sp. 05T313. The sequence goes on from NZ_JBFTLX010000023.1 coordinate 11,333, forward strand.
AGTTCATGCCAGCACCTGGTGGGCGACGACGACCACGGCGTAGCCGAGGGCCAGCCAGAACAGCGCGGCCAGCACTCGGTTGTTGCGAGTGATGCGTTTTGAGGGATTCACGCCTCGTTCCCCCACAGTTGTTCGTAGGCTTCTGGTGTCTGCAATCCACTTACGAGAAAGCCTGCAGCGCGATCGAAAGGGGCATCGTCCAGGTTGCCGAAATCGCCGTCGCCGGTGAGCATGTCGTGCTCGGTGCCGAAGTCATCGGTCACGATGCTCGGTGCCGGGATGCTGTGCGTGCGGTAGTGGTTCAGTTTCACGCTGCCCTCGCAGCGGAGAGGCCAGCGCCTTCGGCTTCATTCAGCAACTGCTGCGCGTAGAGCAGGACTGCGGTCTTGTCGATCGAGCCCCACACCGTGCGCTTCGGCGCCGCGGCGATGTAGTTGCGCAGGAGCGTCGCGCGCGCCGGGCTGCGTGCCAGTTGGTTGAGGAACGCCATTTCGGCGGTGGTGCCGTAGGCGTTGTTGTCGGTAGCGGTGCTCATGCTGCCCTCGCTGTGCCGTTGAACAGAAGGTGGTTCGGCGTGGCCTGGCGCATCAAGCGGGCATCGGCGGCGCACTCGCGATCCATCTCTTGGCTCTCGCGGGCCTTTGCGACCAGCTCATCGTGCAAGTCGGTGTAGTGCCCGAGCTGGACGATGTCGTGGTCGTCGCGCGCCATTCCCGAGTAATCGAAGCTCTCGATTCGCAGGAACCTGGCCAGTGCGTCGGCACGGTCTTGCGGCGAGAGGTGGCTAAGGATTTCGGCCGGAGTCATGGCGGATCCTCAGGCGACGGTGAGCAGGCCGAGGTCGTGCAGACGCTCAGCGGCTTTCGAGCCTGCGGTGACGAATTCGCAGAACGTGCTCAGCACCTGCTCGTTGCGAACGCGCAGTGCGTAGGTGACGTCCTGATAGGACATGCCGAGCTTTTCGGCCGTGGCTTCGACGGCCTGATCTCGGATCAGGTCTGCCATCTCGGGCAGGGTGAAGGTGCGGGGCATTTCAGTCTCCATCGGGGCGGCGCTGTGTAGTGCCGATGGATGTTATTAAACACCATGTTTATGTTTCGGTCAAACACTATGTTTAGTTTTTTGCGTGGCAGCCACCTAGACTGGATCAACGCACGCAGGAGCCGCCATGACCGTAGACGACGTGATCCAGGCATTCGAGTGCCTGGGGAGTGACGAGGACGAAGATTTGCCCGCGGACCGGGCGATGGCGATCCTGGCCGATCTGATGGTCAGTCAGGCCATGGGACCGGAAGCGCTGATGGCGCTACTGGATGTAGGCGCTACGCTTTGGCGGCTCGGGCTGGCCGAGCGGATGCGGGAGGTATAGGCGTAAAAAAGCCCACCGCAACGGGGTGGGCTTAGGCGGGCATGCTTGCGCTCTAGGCCGGCTGCTCGCAGCTCTTAATCGTTGTCATCCACGCTTCCTTGAAGCCGATGGTCGAGTAGACCTTCATCTCCGTCGCTTGTGGGCCCATTCCCGAGAACATGAACGTGGCGAAGGTGCCCAAATCATGGTTCCAGGTTATTAGCGCCTCCTTGCGCGCCTTGTCGTTCGATAGCTTGATCTGGCCCGGTTGACCTGCGCGGATCTGGCGCGCCTCGATGCATTGCGCGAGTTCGAGGTAGTCCCCGCGCAGGGCTTCCGTCCGTACCGGCGTCTGCCTATCCAAATCGTGCATGGTCATGCAGCCGGCGAGGGTGGCAAGTGGAATTGCCAAGAGTAGGGATCGCATCGTTTTCCTCATTGGGGGATCAAGGCGCAGCCGCAGTGCCTGCACTTGCTCGCGTCGCGCAGCACCAGCTCGCGGCAGTCGGGGCATTTGACGTGCGTTTCCGGGGTGGGCTGGCCTAGCGCGATCGCCTGGCTCGGCAACACCAGCAGGAAGATAAAGCCAACCAGAGGGGTGAAGAAGAGCGAAATCAGGAACCACACGAACACCGACCGGCCGCGCCGGGCCGCCAGGAAGGCGCAGGCAATGCTAAGGGCAACCCAGAGGAAGATGAGCCCCATATGCTCCCTTTTGTCAAAGCAAGCTGTCAGTCCAGACGGCCCTGCCAGCAATCATTGTCCTGTCGTCCGGCGGCAGCAGTTTGTCAGGGAACGTTGCCCGGTCCGGATTGTCGCTGCGGATGATCCAGGCCATCGCACCTGAGGCCGGATGGTAGTCGTGCACCAACCGCTTCAGCACTAGGTCGCCGTCCGGCATACAGATCAAGTAGATCTTCCCGTCCTTCGGCTCGTTGTCGGCGGTATTGATGAGTACCACCCGCCCATCCTGAATAGTCGGGCGCATGCTGCCCCCGTCCGCGTAGATGATCCGGGCGGCGTGCTCTGGCACGCCAAAGTCTCTGAGGCTCGACCGCTTGAATGCCAGTCCGCCTTTTACGACTACGTGATCCTGGAAGCGCCCATCACCACAGGCGGCCTTAACGTCAAGCTGCGGAACCAAAGCGAACTCTTCTTCTGTAGGGCGCGGTAAATCCTGCTCAGCAGGGCCGAGCGAAGGATTGTAAGCGCCTGCTGAAGAACTTTCACTGTCTTGGTGCGTCGGCAACACGGGCTTGATAGTTCCGCTGTCAGATGCCGGCACAGCCATAGGGGGCTGACCTGTAAGCAGCCACGTCGCGCTGCACCCAATGAATTCCTGCGCCTTCAGCATGCCGCCCTGCGACATGCCCCTCCGTTCCCAATTGTTGACCGTCTGCTGCGACTGATTCAGGGCCTTCGCCACGTCTGTCGGCGAATTTAACCCCTTGAGTGCTTTTGCGGCCTCGTAGAGGCGAACCATGGTTTCGTGCATGGCGCACATTTTCTCATGGGTAAACGTTTTGTTGATAAACGTGGTGTTTGACGTTTTGTTAAACATCATGTTTAATACGGTCATGAACGCAAAACAGACCGCCGTCCACGACGACTGGCAACTCATCGAAAGCCTTGGAGGTGCTGCTCAGGTTGCGAAGCTCCTTGGTTATGACAGCCGTCTGGGCGGAACCCAGCGGGTTCACAACTGGAGAGCGAGGGGTATCCCTCCCTCCGTAAAGATCGCTCATCCCGATCTGTTCCTCAAGGAAATCAAATACAGCCAAGACGCCAGCGCCGACGTCCAGCCCCCGGTAGGCACATCGAAGCGCAAATCGCGCAAGCCTAGGGCTGCGGGTGCGCCGGCTCATCCGGGCTAGCTCGCTGGTTTTTCCTTCGCGATTTCGATATCGCGCTGCACCCCGCGGAGCTTGGTCTTGAACCGGGTTACCCACGGGTCCTGAAAGATGATCGCACCCCCGCATACGGGGCAGGCCGAGCCCTCGGGCAACTCCGATGGCGAGCTGCAGGTCCCGCAGTGCAGCGTGTAGTCGGCAGTTGATGATTTTGGCATGGAGAACCCTGATGAAGAAATTGTATGCCCGCCTGGTGCTATGGCTGATCCGGCCGGCGCTTGAGCAGATCGAGGCTGGCCGACCGGTGTCAGTCGGAGTTACTTCGTATCTCGTTGGCGACTCAGGGCCCACTCCGTTTCTTCCACTCTCTGCTTCACGGATGCAAAGAAGTGCTCCAGATGCTGAACAGTCTGCGCCTGAAGACTCATGAGGGACGGATCGTCGCTTGGCGCAGTTGCCTTGAAGCGGGCTGCGCCGATGTACTCCCCGGGCACCTTCTTTCGCGCATCCGGGTTGCTCATGAACCAGTTGCTGTAGAGCTGCTGCAGCAGAAAGTTCTGGGCGCTGAGCATTGAAAAGGCTCGCTCCATGTCCGATTTGAGCGCGCGAATTTGTTGCTCGGTTTGTTTTTCCATGCATCCCCCTTTCGTGGGTGGTTGAGAAGGTCAGAGTTCTCGATTGTTCCATGGGCGGGGGATGCGCCAGTTAGTAGGTTTGTGGGGTTGCGGGTGGAAGCGTCAGGGATGGCGCTTTTATTTAAGGCCTCGCCCAACCGGTAATTCAACCGGTTATTCGATGAATTTTGGCTAAGGGGAGCCATCCACATGGATGAGTTGAAGCTGTTCGGCGGCGTAGTCAATGCCCCAGCGTTTCTGCCGGGAGCAGACGTTGCAGCGTGCGCCACGTTCCGCGAAGTGGTTCGGCTCTCGTGGAGCCATCGCCGCATCAAGGCTATGACCATGCGCACCCTTGCCGAGCGCATAGGCTGCTACCCGGCACACATCTCAGATTACCTCGCCGCCGATGACAAGCCGTGCCGCCGGAACCTGTCTCCCGAAAAGCTGAATGCCTGGGCGGCGACGGTCGGTAACTGGGGTGTGCAGCAGTGGATCGCCAAGCAGTCGCATCTGACGATCATGGAAGAGGTCATTGCGCAGAGGGCCGCATGAGCCAACAAGACGACATCAACGAACTGCTGCACAAGATGACAGTGGCGGAAACCCGGGACGTGCGGCTCGCGCTGTGCGCCCAGATCAAGCGCGAACTCGCCCAGCTGCTCGACAGCGCGGCGACCGCGGGAGGCAAGCAGTAATGGCAAGGCAAGCAGTCATGGAATGGTTCCGGTGGTGGCATGGCACCGTGACCGATCCCAAATTCCAATGGGTCGCCAGGAAGAGCGGCCAGCCAGTTGGGAACGTGATTGCCGTTTGGGCTGCGCTGCTGGAGTGCGCTAGCAGTGCAACGCAAGGCAACGCAGATGCAACGCGAGGCAACGTTGCATCGTTGCATCCTGAAGATTTCGACATTCTTTTCGGCTACGAGGACGGTTCGGTCGCCGCGATCATCGCCTCGATGACCGAGAAGGGACTGATCGTCGATGGCGCTATCGCGAGGTGGAATGAGCGCCAGCCAAAACGTGAGGATGCCGGCAATCCCAATACTGGCGCGCTTTCCAGCACCGAACGTGCCCGTCTTCGTCGCGAAAGATTGAAACGCGAAGCAACGGAAAGCACCGACATGCAACGCGATGCAACGCAATGCAACGACGAGCAACGCAATGCACCGCATAGAGAAGAGAAGAGTAGAGAAGAGTTAACTACAACTACAACTACTACTAACCCTAACGGGTTAGTTGTCGACAGCGCTCCGCCTGCCGACCTGACTCTCGTTGAAGGCGGGGCAAAAGCCACCCGTCCTGATTGCCCGCATCAGGAAATCATCGCGCTCTACCACGAGTTGCTGCCCGCCTGCCCGTCCATCCGGGAGTGGAAAGGCACTCGGCAGTCGAACCTGCGTACCAGGTGGAACGAAGACCCGAAGCGCCAGAACCTGGACTACTGGCGCCGGCTGTTCGCTTATGTCGCGCAGTCCGAGTTCCTGACTGGCCGCGCCCGAACTGCCGAGGGCCGCAAGCCTTTCGTCGCCAGCCTGGACTGGATCGTCAAGCCCGAAAACTTCACCAAGATCCGCGAGGGTCGTTACCACGAGGACGCTGCCGCATGAACGCCCCCGACGACCTGCCACAGGCGCGGCCGATGTTTAGCCTGGAAGCCGAACAAGCCGTGCTTGGCGGCCTGCTGCTCGAAAACAACGCCATCGACCGCATCAGCGGCCTGGAGCCGGCGCATTTCTACCGCGAGGACCACCGGCTGGTCTATTCGCAGATCCTGCAGCTTGTGGTGGCCAACCGCCCGGCCGACGTGGTGACGGTCTTCGAGGCGCTGCAAGGGCAGGGCCGCGCGGATCGCGCCGGTGGCCTGGGCTACCTGACCGAGCTGGCTCACCGCACGCCCAGCGCCGCGAATATCGCCCGCTACGCCGAGATCGTCCGCGACCGAGCACTGCTGCGCGAGACCCTGGCCACCGCGCAGAAGATGCGCGAGCTGGTCGAGACGCCGGGGCCGCTGAAGGGCGCCGAGATCCTCGATCGCGCGCAGACCATGCTGGCCGGGCTGGCGCAGGTGGGCGTGCGCAAGGAAGCGAAGCTGCTGCGCGAGCTGCTGGCCGAGTTCTGCGATTCGGTCGACGCGCGCGCCCACGGCTCGGGCGAGATGGCGATTCCCACCGGGCTCAATTCCCTGGATACGGCGCTCAACGGCGGGCTGCGCCGCGGCAACCTGGTCATCGTGGCCGGCCGCCCGTCGATGGGCAAGACCGCGCTGACGACCGACATCGGGCTGAACATGGCCACCGACTACGGCGTGCTGCTGCTGTCGATGGAAATGTCCGACCAGGAGATCGTGGCGCGCGCGGTGGCCAGCCGCGGCAACGTCTCACTCTCGAAGCTGCTGGGCCGGCTCAACCCGAGCGACACTGCCGCCTGGACGGCGCTGACCGCATCGATCCAGCACATCGACTGCCTCAACTTCGCCGTCGACGACTCGCCCGCACTGACGTTGCTCGAGGTGCGCATGAAGGCCAAGGTCCACCAGCGCAAGCACGGTCTGGATGTGCTGATCGTCGACTACCTCGGGCTGATGACCGGCGGCGAGGAAAAAATGCGCACGCAGCAGATCGGCGCGTACTCGCGCGGCCTGAAGGCGCTGGCCAAGGAACTGAACGTGCCGGTGGTGGCGCTGGCGCAGCTCAGCCGGAAAAACGAAGACCGTCCCGACAAGAAGCCGATCCTTTCGGACCTGCGCGACTCGGGCGACATCGAGCAGGACGCCGACGTGGTGATGTTCGTGCACCGCCCGGAGATGTACGAGCCGGGCAACGCCGACCTGAAGGGCTACGCCGAGGTGCTGATCCGCAAGCAGCGTAATGGCGCGCTCAGCGACGTGCCGCTGCACTACCGCGGCGCCGTAACGAAATTCGAAGAATGGTCCGGACCGATCCCGATGCTCAGCGGCGGGCCGGCGGTGCGCAAGCGCGGCATTGCCGCAGACCTGTGAGGAACTCATGACCCAGATCATCCTGACCCTGCCGTACCCCGTCAGCGCCAACCGCTACTGGCGCACCTACATGCCCAAGGGATTCAAGACACCCGTGACCACGCTCAGCCAGGAGGCGAAAGAATACAAGGCTGCTGTGGGTTGGCTGGCCAAGGCCGCCGGCGTGCGCCAGCCGCTGGCCTGCCGCGTGGCGATCGCCTACACGCTGTTCCCGAAGCGCCCGCTGGACTGGCAGAAGCGCATGGCCAAGGACCCGATGAACTGGGATGACGGTGTGCAATGCATCGACTTGGACAACGCGCAGAAGGTGCTGATGGACGCGCTCAAGGGCGTGGTGATCCAGGACGACGGCTGGCAGGTGCGCCGGATCTCCGCACAGCGGGCCGAGCCGGATGGCGAAGCGCGCCTGGTAGTGACCATCACGCCGCTGCTGACGGACTCGCCGCAGGCAGGGCTGTTCGGGGAGGCTGCGTGATGGAAACCCCAGAACATGCCCCGACCATCGGTGAAGCCCTACGGGCCGCGCTCCTTGCTGGTGAGCCGGTCATCGCCGGTCGCTTCGCCGACCTTCACGGATTCAGCCGGCAGGGCGTTGCCGGCGCCTTGCGCACGATGGAGAAGCGTGGGCTGGTGCACAGCGAACACGTCGAGCGAGCCAATGGTGGTGGCACGCAGCTTGTCGTCTACACGTGCATCAACCACGCTGGGATGCTGGCCCGGGAGACGGTGAAGCAGAAGTTCAATCCGATGATCCAACTAGCCGCTATCGCACAGGATTTCAGCGCCTTGCTGGAGGTCTGGGGCATCCGCGTCGTGGACATCGCGCTGCCGCACGTGCAGCACCGGATGGCGGACGACCGTATGGGGGCAGCGTGATGGATGACTTGGCAATGGCTTGGGTCGCGTTGGTGATCGTGCTGATGGGCGGACTGATCCTCTGGGGGGTGACCAACAAATGAACGATGCCAGCACCTTGTGGGCAATCCACGTCGAAGGCCCGGACGACGTCATTGCGGCGCCGTCCAAGGATGCGGCCGAGCGCGAGGCCGCGCTGCTGAACCGCTACTTCGCATCCATGGCCAAGACTGAGAACGACCCGGACCTGCGCGCGGTGGTCACGGCATGGCCGTACACGGCGGAAGGGCATGTGCAGTCCTTGGGACGAGATTGGGACAAAGAGGGGAACCGGAGATGATCTGTGCAAATTGCGGCGGCGCCGGCCACACGGCGCGCACCTGCCCCTGGACCCGCGGCGTGCGGATTGCGAGGCTGGCATGAGCGCTAGCCATGGAAGTTGCTACAAGTGCCGGAAGGAAGTGCAGGTCTATGGCTCCCGGTGGTGTGCGGATTGCCACTATCCCGGCATCGAGGACGACTACGCGCGGTACCGGGATCTCCTCGAGGAGGGTTACACCCGCTACCAGGCAAAGCTGATGGTCGGCTGGGCCGACCCGCCGGAGGAAGCCTGATGAGCACGCTATATCGAGAGTTCACCCTCAAGAGCCCCGGCATCTGGCCGACGGTGCTGGCCTTCATCAAAGCCAACGCGGCCGCCTTTGCGGAGAAGGGCAAGCCCCTTCGCATCATCGTGACGGCGGAGGAGCGCCGGCGCACGACGGAGCAGAACGCCTTCTACTTCGGCCCGGTGCTGCGCGATGTCGAGGAGCAGGCCTGGATCGATGGCCAGCAGTTCAAGCGCGCCACCTGGCACGAGTACTTCGCCGACATGTTCGCGCCGAAGGTCGAGATCGCGCTGCCGGATGGGCGTCTCTTTACACGCCGGAAGTCCACCTCGGAATTCACGGTCGCAGAGTTCAGCGAGTACGTGACCAAGGTGCAGGCGCACGCGGCCAACGAGTTCGGCGTTTCCTTCGATGGGGTACACGGATGACCTTCACCCTCGACGCATGGCAGATCCTGGCGATCGTGCTGCTGGCCGGCGCGTCCGGTGCCGCTGCCACGGTGATGGCGGTCGCCTGCTACGGGGCACGCCGGCAGGAGGGGGAGGGCGCGCCTTGACCCTGCCAGCTTGGATGTTCCGCGACCCGGCCGAGGTCCACGAGCGCAACGAGGCACGCAGCTGCAAGGGCTGCATATGGGAGAAGTCGGCCCGGCTGATGGGCACGACACATACGGTGTGCACCAATCTCCTTCCCGGCGGAAAGCGTCGGGAACACGGGAAGCGGTGCAAAAACTATCTGGAGAAGGCATGACGCCACACAAGCAACTGATCGCGCACGACCCCGAACACGGCTTCTGGGGTGACTGCTGGCGGACCTGCATCGCCTGCCTGCTGGAGATCCATCCGGCGGAGGTGCCGAACTTTGCCGCCGGCGGCGACCAAGCAGCGGCTGACGTTGCGTGCCGCTCCTGGCTCAAGGCGCGCGGCTACAACCTGGTCAGGTTCTGCATGAATGCCGATTTCGATTTCGCACGCGTGGCCGCCGACTGGTTCGACGACACGCTGTACATCCTCTGCGGCGCGAGCCCGAATATCCCGGGCGTGGCGCACTGCGTGATCGGGCGCGGGGCATTCGAGGTGGTCTGGGACGTGGCCCGGAGTGGGGCAGGTCTCGCGGGCCCCTGGGAGGATGAGAACGGCAATCGGGTGTACTGGATCGAATTCATCGTGCCCAGCCGCTTGGCGGGCGAGCAACGGGAGGCGGCATGAAGGATGGCGCTATGTTCGCAGACGTCTCGCACGCACTGCATGTGTCCTACCTGGTGCTATCGATGCCACCGCGGCAGAAGGCGCCGTTCCGCAACATGCTGATCCAGCTGCTGGAGGCGATCGACGAGCCGACGGCCGCGCAGGAGAAATGGCTGGGCGAGCTGCGCGGGCCCCAAGGCGAGTTCGACCCCGACCGGCTGACGATGGACGAATACCGTGCCCAGTACGCGATGATCACCGACGCAGCAAAGACTCGGCTTCCCAGCCCGGAGTATGCCTCGGTGCTGGCTCGCTACGCCCACGGCGAACAGAAGCTGGCCGGCTGCAAGCGCCTGGCGCTGTATGCGCGCCGCGCCTMGGGTCTCACGGCGACCGCGTTGCTGCTCGACCTGGTCGTCAGGCATTACCTGCCGCGCCAGCAACGGGAGGGCTACACCCTGCGCGCCATCGCGGAGAAGCGGAAGGTGGACAAGAACCGAGTGTTCCGCGCGGCGAAGTGGATGGAGGCGAATTTCCGGGTGCTGGAGACGATGGCGCTGGCGCGGCTGGAGCCGTCATTCGCGGCCCACGGGCTGATCGAGGACCGTACAGCGTACGAGAACCCGGAACGCCTTGCTGCATAAGGGATAGGGCCGAAAATCGCCTTGCATTTTTGAGACAAACGATGTAGATTGCCCCCAGACTCGCCATCAGAGTCATCAAAGCCCGCATGGTTCGCCCAGCGGGCTTTTTCAATGGCACCGCGTGACCGAGCCAGGACAAAGGTTGACGCAGCTAGATCTGGGTGGTGGCGCTGCAGCCGGTACCACCTTGACCGCGGGTTCGAATCCCTGCCGCGGCGCCACCATGCATGATCAAGACACGCCGGTTGGCGCCGTGGTGGGGGCTTGAATATCGCTTGGGACAGTTGCAGCTTTCGTCTGTGTGTTGCTTGGCCGGCGCTCAGGGTTCTGCGTTACATCCAGTGGAGCCCCAGAGGCGAAGAGCGCCTGGTGGGCAGCTTTGAAATAGTCCTCGAGTAGGATCTCCAGCGCGCTCTCATTGTCGTCGATAACCTTGATCCATTTCGAGCGAGCCAGGGCATAGTGGATTTTGTAGTCGTACTCGAACTCTTGCCTCCCTGTTCTATGCATCAGGTCATAGAAATCGAGCATGTGCAGGTCAGAATCCGTGTAACGCCTATCATGAACGTGGCTGCCTCTCGTCGCAGTAATCTCAGCAAGGGAGTGGGAAACTCGCTTAAAAACGGGGGTCACGACAGCGTCGACGCGAGCCTTGAAGGGACCATGTCGGAAGGACTCCTTCATAAGTTTTGCGAACTCGATGAGGCGCTCCTTCAGGATGTAAATCTCATTGAAGTACACAGCAATCTGCTGCGCGAGGTAGCGCGAGCGGCTGATCCTGGTGCGGGCGAAGGGAAAGCGACCTACATAGACGCGCGTGTCGAGAATTGCCTCGTAAGACGCGGATATCTCGGTAAAGGCTTCGAAAAGGCGCATGAACCGAGTTTCTTCCTCGGTCAATTCTGGGGGTGGCACCACGCTACCGGGTGCGGCCGAGCGTGCGGCGAGCCGTGCCTCGGTATGAGGCCTCATGTAATGGGTTGCCCAGTCGGCCATGTCGCGGGTGAAGCTGTCCTGAGAAGTCATCGGCTGTCCTAATTTGTCCCTTGGGAATTATGGCAGGAAGCAAAAAACCTGACCCGCATTCACGTCTCTTGCTTACTGGATGGAGCCAGCCATGTTCGCACCGCTCGCTGCTTATCTGCTGTGGGGCGTCTGGGCGGAGACATGTTGCCCTGGCTCGATGGTTTCCCGGGGCAGCCCCGTACAGCGCGCAAGGGACGGCGACACGTCTCCGCTGGCAGGCCGAGAGAATAGCCTGCCCGATATGCCGGGGGTAGCCAGCCCCATCGCGGCCCCGGATGCCCAGAGTGCTACCCGGGCACGAAGCGGTCGATTGGCGCTCGACGCCGGACCCGTAACCGGTGCCTTCGGGCCATGGCGGTTGTCGGATGGGCGCTTTGATGCCAAGCGTCGTAGAACAGACCGGCAAGGGAAACCACAACCGCTGTGGCCTGAGGCTTAATGTGCTGCAGGAGAAACATCAGAGTATTTCTCCTGCCTAATGTGACAAAGGCGGCACGGCGCCGCGTCTCACTCAACAGCATCTCGATGACAGTCGAGGTCACGGCCAGCACCAGGTGCCGGAAAACAGGTGCAGCGCAGCACGAAATGTGGCCAGTCTCCTCCCCGCTGGGATCGCGGGTTCCTTTTGGCGACGGGGCTGCGCAATCCCTATTCGCAGCGGTGCTTCGACATTTGCGCCCCCGACTGCTGGACTGCGTTGGCGGCTCGTTGAATCTCCGCAGGATCTTTCCGCAGCATGGCGCGCTCGGACCACGCGATGTTCGACGTGTATTGCTGCTTGAGCGAAGGGCAGATGATGCTTGCAACCAGCCGATTGGCCGATTGCTCGTTCCCGGGGATAAACGGCTGCGCACGTTCTTCGGCATTCAGTTGCCCGATGGACTTGCGCGATAGCTCTGTTTTCGCATTGTCCGGGCAGGGGGAATCCTGCAGCGTGACCTTCCCGGCCGAACTCCGGCATTGATAGATGGTTTGAGCGTGCGCACTTGTGGCGAGCGACATCAGCAACAGCAACCTGAGCATGGTTTTCCTCCTCGCCGGATTGTGGTGGCGCCAAGTGGGCAGCGTCTGCCCTCCATCGGTGGGGCGGCGGCCGGCTGCCCTCTGAGACGAAACGTATGGCACGGCCATCCAAATACAAACCGGAGTTCGCCGAGCAGGCGGGCCGGCTGGCAAAGCTCGGTACCACGAACGAGGAATTGGCCAAGTTCTTCCAGGTGGGGGAGACCACTCTGGACCGGTGGATCGCCACGAACGAAGAGTTTCGGGGTGCCATACAAAGCGGGCGGCTGCTGGCCGACGCTACCGTGGCTGATCGGCTGTACCAGCGCGCCATCGGCTACGAGCACGACGACATCGACATCCGGGTGGTCGGCGGCAAGCTCCGCAAGACCAAGATCCGGAAGTACTACCCGCCGGACACCGCGGCCGCGTTCATCTGGCTGAAGAATCGCCAGCCGGCCAAGTGGCGGGACAAGACCGATCCGAAGGACGGTGATGACGTGCCCCCGCCGGTATCGGTGACGGTCAACGTGCTTGATGCCAGCCGCCCCGAGCCAGAAGACGACGCCTGATGCCATCCCTCAACGTGCCCCAGGCGCAATTCCTCGCGCTGCCGCACAAGTTCAAGGCGTTCGTGGCGGGCTTCGGCTCCGGGAAGACGTGGGTGGGCGGCGCTGGCCTCTGCCGGCATGCCTGGGAGTTCCCGCGCATCAATGCTGGCTACTTCGCCCCGACATATGGCCAGATCCGGGACATCTTCTTTCCTACGATCGAGGAAGTCGCCTACGACTGGGGGCTGGTGGCCCGGGTGAACGCTTCCAACAAGGAAGTGCACCTGTACAGCGGGCGCCGGTACCGCACGACGATCATCTGCAGGTCGATGGACGACCCGGGCAAGATCGTGGGCTTCAAGATCGGCAAGGGCCTGGTCGACGAGCTGGACGTGATGCGCAAGACCGAGGCGCAGACGGCCTGGCGCAAGATCATCGCGCGGATGCGCCAGGTTGCGCCCGGCCTGCTGAACGGCATCGACGTGACAACGACGCCCGAGGGCTTTAAGTTCGTCTACGAGCAATTCGTGAAGGCGGTGCGGGAGAAGCCCGAGCTGGCCAGCCTCTATGGCCTGGTGCAAGCCAGCACCTACCAGAACGCGGCTAACCTGCCGCCGGACTATATCGATTCGCTGCGTGCCAGCTACCCGGCGCAGCTGATCTCGGCCTACCTGCGTGGGAAGTTCGTCAACCTGACGTCCGGCAGCGTGTACGCAGCCTTCGACCGGGTGAAGAACCACACCGACGACGCGATGCGGGAGGGCGAGCCCCTGCACGTGGGCATGGACTTCAACGTGCTCAAGATGGCCGCGGTGATCTACGTGGTGCGCGATGGCACGCCGCGCGCCGTGGGTGAGCTGACCGACGTGCGCGACACGCCGGAGATGGCGCGGCTGCTGAAGGAACGCTACAAGGACAAGGGGCACCCGGTCGTGGTCTACCCGGACGCCAGTGGCAAGAACACCAGCAGCAAGAGCGCCAGCGAGTCGGACCTGTCGATCCTGAAGGGCGCCGGGTTCCAATTGCAGGTCAACCCAAGCAACCCGGCCGTGAAGGACCGCATCAACGCTGTCAACGGTCTGGTCCTGAACGACAAGGGCGAGCGCCGGCTGCTGGTGAACACCCATTTGTGCCCGGTTTATACCGAGGCGCTCGAGCAACAGCCCTACGACAAGAACGGCGAGCCGGACAAGTCGACCGGCCATGACCACGTCAACGATGCCGGCGGCTACCCGCTGGTCAAGCTGTGGCCGATCGTGAAGCGCACCGCGAAGGTGACGTCGCTGCGCGCATAACCACCCTCTGAACTATGGCAAACGACGTACGCAAAGCCTCCGCCGCTGTGACGGCAATGAGCGCGCCCCTGCCGCTCATTCGCTCGCTGCTCGGCGGTACCGCGGCCATGCGCGCGGCCGGGGAGCGCTACCTGCCCCGGTGGCCGAACGAGGAGGAGAAGAGTTACAAGGCGCGCCTGGAGGTTGCCACGCTGTTCCCGGCCTTCCGCCGCACGGTCGAGGTGCTGGCAGGCAAGCCGTTCTCGAAGCCGCTCACGCTGGGCGACGACGTGCCTACACGGCTGAATGGCTGGACCGAGGACATCGATCTGCAGGGCCGGAACCTGCACAGCTTTGCCGCCAGTCTCTGCGAGGACGCTCTGGCGGCGGGCTTCTGCGGGATTCTCGTGGATTACCCGCCGACCTCCGGCCTGCGCACGCAAGCGGACGAGAACGCCGCCGGTGTCCGCCCGTACTTCGTCCACATCAAGCTGGATGACCTGCTGGGCTGGCGCTACAAGCGCATCAACGGCGTGGCCACCCTCACGCAGTTGCGCATTCTGGAGTGCGTGACCGAGGACGATGGCGACTTCGGCGAGCGCGAAATCCAGCAGGTTCGCGTGTTGACGCCGGGGGCGTGGGCGCTCTACCGGAAGGTGCAGGACAAGGATGAGTGGGTTCTGCACGACGATGGCGCCACCACGCTGCCTGTCATCCCCTTCGTGCCGGTCTACGGCCAGCGCGCGGGGTTCATGCTTGGCACGCCGCCGCTGCTCGACCTGGCGCACATGAACGTCGAGCACTGGCAGTCGAAGAGCGACCAGCAGACCATCCTGCACGTCGCCCGGGTGCCGATCCTGYTCACCAAAATGCTGGGCGACRAGGTCGAGATCACAGTTGGGGCCAACTCGGCGGTGAAGGCGCAGGACCAGCATGCCGACATGAAATTCGTCGAGCACTCTGGCCAGGCGATCGAGGCAGGCCGGAAGTCGCTGCTGGACCTGGAAGACCAGATGCGCCAGGCCGGTGCCGAGCTCCTGGTGATCAAGCCCGGCAACGTGACCGAGGTCCAAACCGTCGCCGATAACGAGCAGGGCGCATGCGCGCTCCAGCGCATTGCCAGCGACCTGGAAGACGCCATCGACGCTGCGCTGCAGCTGATGGCCGACTGGGTGAGCGAGAAGGAAGGCGGCCACGTCACCATTTACAAGGACTTCGGCGCGGCCACGCTGGCCGAGGCCTCCGCCGAGCTGCTGCAGAAGATGAACATGGCCGGCACTCTTTCGGACGAGACGCTGTTCGAAGAGATGCAGCGCCGCGGCATTATCCGGCCCGACCTGACGTGGGGCGACGAGTCGACGCGCATCGGCACGCCCCAGCCCGGCAAGGCCCCGGTATCGGCATAACCCATGGCAAACCTGTCCGAAATGCTCGCCGCGCTTGCCGTCGAGCGCCAGTTGGACCTGAATCGGCTGATCGGTCACCAGTCGAACCTGGTCCTGTCGGTGATGGAAAGCCTGCTGGCCGACGTCGAGGCCAGAATTGGCACCAAGCCGCTGACCGACTACCAGAAAGCGCGCCTGAACCAGCTTCTTTCTGACGTGCGCGGCCTGGTGGTTGACCGTTACGAGTCGATGCAGGGTGACCTATTCAGCGATCTGAAGGATTTGGGCCAGCAGGAGTCCAAATGGGTGCTGTCGAGCACGAATAGCACGGTCGGTGTCGATCTGATGCGCGCGCTGGCGCCGTCCGCCACGCTCAAGGCGCTGGTGGACACCGGGTTGTTCCAGGGCGCGCCGCTGGGCGACTGGCTGGACCGGCAGGCGGGCGATACCGCCTTTCGCTTTGCCAACCAGATCCGCCTGGGCGTGGCCGCCGGCGAGACGAACAACCAGATCGTGCAGCGCATTGGTGGCTCGACGCGCAAAGGCCTGACTGGCGTGATCGAGACCAGCCGCCGCAACGCCGACGCGCTGGTGCGCACTGCGGTGCAGACCGTCAGCGCTCGCGCGCGGGACATCACCTGGTCGGAGAACGCCGACATCGTGAAGGGCAAGCAGCAGGTCAGCACGCTGGACGGCCGCACGTCGGATGTGTGCATCGCGTATGCCGGTGCCGCGTGGGACCTGAAGGGCAAGCCTATCAACGGCACGCATTTGCCCTACAACGGCGGCGTGCCCCGCCACTGGATGTGCCGGAGCACCGAGATACCGATCCTGAAGACCTTTCGGGAGCTTGGCCTCAACGCGGACGAGTTCACGCCGACCACGCGCGCCAGCATGGACGGGCAGGTGGCGGCGGATCTGTCCTTCGGCGACTTCCTAGCCAGTAAGGGCAAGGCGTTTCAGGACCAGGCGCTGGGCAAGGGCAGGGCGGACCTGTGGCGCGACGGCAAGATCACGCTGCCGCAGTTGCTGGACCAGCGCGGGAACCCGCTGACCCTTGACGAGCTGAGATCGAAATATGCGAGATAATCGGCACATTCCTTATCTCGCGAGATAGTCAATGGGCGACCCGATACGGCACCACTATGTGCCGCGCTTTTACCTTGCACGATTCTGCGCATCTGGCACGAACACCCTTCACCTCTTCGACAGGGAGCGCAGTCACTTTCGTTATCAGCGTCCAGAAGAGGTGGCCCACAGGCGGAACTATTATGCGTTCACCGATGAAGGGGGAAAGCTTGATTTGCGCGTCGAGCATTACTTGTCGGAAGTGGAGTCCTTGGCAAAGTTAGCCATTGAGAAGATTGATCGCGCAGAAGGTATTGAGGGCGAGGAGGCGATGAATCTTGCGGCCTTCATCGGCCTGCAATCGACTAGAACGCCCACTTTCGAAGCAAAACGGGACGCGATGCATACCGCGATCAGCGACGCCATACTGGAAAAAGCTTTCCAAGGCAATCGAGAGGAGTTTGCGAGATACCTGCAGCATGCAGACCCAGAAAAAGTCCTTGATCATTCCACCGGGTATCCGATACCGGATAAACGAAGGGCGTTGGCCGACATCGTGCCTTTCGCTAGGGAGTTTGCTGAGCACCTGGTCACAATGGACTGGTATTTCCTCCGGGCGAGGCCGAAGAAGTCGTTCGTAACTTCCGATCACCCTCTGGTGGTGTTACCTCCTGCGGGTTGGGATGCCCATGGTGTGCGAGGTTATGGATTCAAAACAGCAGGAGTGTCAATTGTCATGCCTCTATCAGCGCAGACGTGCTTGCTTGCGCAGGGGCGCGGCGACAGGATTTCTTTCACGGAGGCTGAGGATGCGTGGATTCGGGACATCAACTTGCGTTTAGCGGAAAGCTGTAACACCTTGCTGATTGCTCGGGATAGTGCGCTCTTGCACAGCTTGGTGAAAGAGACTGGCATCAATGAGAAAAAGTGGGACCACGGATTTCAGATGGGCGTGTAGATAGCTCGGCGAAATCTCTTAACGTAAAGCTACCCCCGGTTCTTGAACCGGGTTTTTTTTGCCTGCGCGGCGGATGCCAGCGGGCGCATCGCGGCGGATGCCGCTCAGCAATCAGGGCGGATGCCCAGGAAACCACCATGCCATTCAAGTACGACGCCGACGGCAACATCATTATCCAGGAAGTCAACGGCCAGAAGCTCCCCGTGTTCGTCAATGCCGAGGGCAAGGAAGCGCCCTTCGACGGGGACAGCACGGTAGCGACCATCTCCCGCCTCAATTTCGAGGCAATGAATCACCGGGAGCGTGCGGAAAAGGCCGAAGGCAGCCTGAAGGCCTTCGAAGGCATCACCGACCCAGCAGCGGCCCTCAAGGCGCTGAACACGGTGAAGAACCTGGACGACAAGAAGCTGGTGGATGCCGGCGAAGTCGAAAAGGTGAAGGCCGAGGCAATCAAGTCGGTCGAGGAAAAGTACGCCCCCATCGCGAAGAAGGCCGGCGATCTTGAGGCGCAGTTGAACACCCACCTCGTCGGTGGTGCGTTCTCGCGTTCCAAGTTCATCGCCGAGAAGTTTGCCGCCGAGGGCCCGGCCGGCGTGGAGATCGCGCAAGCGCTCTTCGCAAACCGGTTCAAGGTCGAGGAAGGCAAGGTCGTGGCCTACGACGCGCAGGGCGGCAAGATCTATTCGCGCACGCGGCACGGCGAACTGGCCGATGCCGAGGAAGCGATCGAGATCATGGTCGACACCTATCCGCACAAGACTCACATCCTGAAAGGGTCCGGTGCATCCGGAGGTGGTTCGCAGGGCGGCAATGGCGGTGGCGGTGGCAAGAAGACGATCACGCGTGCTCAGTTCTCGCAGCTCGATCCTGCTGCTCAGGCGGCAACGGCTCGGGACGCGAACACCGTAATCACGGACTAGCAGTATCCCAAGCAACCTCTGGCCGCTGATTGCGGCCTTTTTCATTTGAGGCATCCAACATGCGAAACACCTTCTCCAAACTGCGCTTCCTGGCGCTCGCTACGGTGGCATCGGTCGCCGCGGCGTACCCGATGGCCACCGTAGCTGCCGTCGCGGCGCGCCTGTACGACATGCTCAACGAGGCGGTGACCCGACCGACTCCGCGCGGCATGGTCGCTGGCGCGAACACGCTGACCGGCCTGATCCCGACGCTCTACAATGCGCTGGATGTCATCTCCCGTGAGCTGGTGGGCTTCATCCCCGCCGTCAGCTCGGATATGACATTCGCGCGGGCCGCTGTAGGCCAGACCGTCATGTCGCCGGTTGTGCCGGCCGCAACGGCCACCGACATCACGCCTGCCGTGACGCCGCCCAACGATGGGGACCAGAACATCGGCAACGTTCCGATGACGATCACCAAGGCGCGTCGCACGCCGATTCGCTGGAACGGCGAGGAGAAGCTCGGCATCGACAACAACGGCGCCAGCTACAACGTGATCCTGTCGAACCAGTTCCAGCAAGGCATGCGCACGCTGGTGAACGAGGTGGAAGCCGATCTTGCGGCACTGCACGTGTTCGCGTCGCGGGCTTACGGCACGGCCGGCACCGCGCCGTTCGGTACTGCGAACGATCTGACCGACACCGCCGGCGCGCTGCGCATCCTGGAAGAGAACGGCGCACAAGGCCTGGACTTTCAGTTGGTGCTGGGCACCGCAGCCATGTTCAACCTGCGCGGCAAGCAATCGGGCCTGTTCAAGGTCAACGAGGCTGGCCGCGAGGACATGCTGCGCAACGGCATCACTGACCGCCTGCAGAACCTGGCCTTGCGCCAGTCCGCTGGCGTGAAGCGTCCGGCGTCTGGCACTGCCGTGGGCTCGACGACCAACAACGCTGGCTATGCTGTTGGCGCCACGGTGATCACGCTGGCTGCCGCTGGCACCGGCACGATCCTGGCCGGCGACGTGGTGTCGTTTGCGGGTGACGCCAACAAGTACGTGGTGGCGTCGGGTGACACCGATGTGTCCAACGGCGGCACGATCACGCTCCAGGCTCCCGGCTTGCAGCAGGCGATCCCTGGGTCGGCCACGGCGATTACGGTTGCCGCGATCAGCAATCGCAACATGTTCTTCGCGCGTTCGGCCATTTCGCTGGCTACCCGCGCGCCCGCACTGCCGCCGCAGGGCGATTCGGCGGTGGATCGCATGATCATCACCGACGCGCTGACCGGGCTGTCGTTCGAGGTCTCGATGTACGCCCAATACCGCCAGATGCAGTATGAAGTTGCGCTGGCCTGGGGCTGCGCCGCGGTCAAGAAGGAACACATCGGCCTGCTGCTGGGCTAATCAAGCGGTGCCGGGGCTTCGGCCCTGGCCCAGCAACCGGAGAAGAGCATGAAGACCATCAATGTGAAGCCCTGGTCCGAGGATCAAGGTGCCTTCGTCGTCATCAATGAGGCCGATTTCGATCCCAAGGTGCACAAGCTGTACGACCCGGAAGGTGACGCCGCGCGTGAGCGTGAAGCCGAAGCACAGCGCCAGGCCGAAATTGCAAAGGCTGCCGAGGAAGCGGAGCGCCTGAAGAAGCTGGAAGCCCAACGCGCGGCCGATTTGGCGGCGCAGCAAGCTGCTGAAGCCGCCGAGGCCCAGCGTTTGCGCAAAGAAGCAGAAGCCAAGGTAACTGCGGGGCAGGGCGGCACGCCGGACGTCGCCAGCATGACCAATGACCAACTGCGCGCCGAGCTGGATGCACGCGGCATCAAGTACCCGGCCGCTGCCAACAAGGCTGAGCTGCAGGCGCTGCTTGTCGGTGACGCGAAATGACGTTCAAGGACGCAAGCAGCCCGGCGGTGAAGGCCGCCGCCGTGACCCCCAACGACAGCGTTGTTTTCGATCCGCCGACGAAGTCGCTTTACGTGGGCGTCGGCGGTGACCTGATGGTGCTGCTGGCCGATGACACCGTGCCTGTCTTGTTCCAGGCGGTGCAGGGCGGCCTTCCGTATCCCCTCATGGTCAAGAAGGTGATGCTCTCGGGCACGACGGCAACCGGCATCGTTGCGCTCTACTAAGCGCGCGACGCATCAACCAGACGGTAATCCATGGCTATCGATACCACCCCGGGCAGCCCGACGGCCGACAGCTACGTCTCGGTGGCCGAGGCCGATGCCTATCACGCGAAACGCGGAAACACGGCCTGGGCTGCCGCAGATGTGCCCGGAAAAGAGGGGCCGCTCGTGCGTGCCACCGGCTATGTCGATGCCGAGTACGGGTGGAAGGGCATCCGCGCCACTTCCACCCAAGCGCTGGGCTGGCCGCGTTACAACGTCGAGGTCGACGGCTACCCAGTGCCGACCACTGTCATCCCGCAGAAGGTCAAGGACGCCGTCTGCGAGCTGGCGCTGAAGGCGCTGGCCGGCGATATCGCACCGGACGTGCTGCCGGACGTCGTGACCGAGACAACCGTCGGTCCCATCACCAAGAAGTACGCACCGACCAAGCAGAACGGCGGCCAGAAGCGCTACGCCTACGTGGATTCGTTGCTGGGCGCGCTGGTTTCCGGTGGCAGCGGCATGATCAAGCTGACGCGGGGCTGAGATGAGCGCCTTCTACGACGATATGGCGGCCACCGCCGACGAGCTGCTGCGCGAATACGGTAAGCCGCTGGTCCTGCGCCGCGTGACGCCTGGTGCCTACGATCCCAGCAGTGGCGCGGCAGCCGAGACAACCGTCGATTTCCCCGGCACCGGCACGATGTTCGACTTCGCGCTGCAGTCGGCCGGCCAGGCCTTCGCCGGTGCGACGATGATCGAGACCGGCGACAAGCAGTGCTACCTGTCGCCGGTGGGCGCGCCTCTGCCGATGGCCGGTGACTTGGTGGTCGACGGCGCTGACGCGTGGCAGGTCAAGAACGTCAAGGCCGTGAACCCGGCGGGGACGCCGGTGCTGTACGAACTGCACTTGCGTAGGTAGGTAGTTCAGGGTCCATTACTATGTAGCCGACGAGCTAACGGGAGCTGATATGGAATGGGCAGCAGTGCTGGATACAGCAAAGAACGTCGCAGCGCTGAGTGCGGCGGTGATGGCGGTAGTTGGCATTGGGACATGGCGGCGTGACTTCAGCGGGAAGCGGAATATCGAATTGGCAGAGGAAACGCTTGTGCTGTTCTATCGGGCGCGAGATGCAGTTCGGGCCATGAGAAGTCCCGGAGCCTTCGAGCACGAGTTCGATCATGTGGTCCAAAAGGATGGCGAATCGCTCATCGTCTTTCAGGCTCGCAAGACAATCGCGCCGTTATTGAAGCGTCATGAGCACTATTCGGAACTGTTCGCATCTCTTCAAGCTACCCGCTATCGCTACATGGCGAGGTTTGGCAACGACGCCGGAGCGCCCTTTGAAGAATTGCGGCTCCTAGTGATAAATGTGTTGTTGACTGCTCGCCATTACGTGATGATGTCAGGGCAATATGATCCTAACGAGAAATCCCCGGCCAGCGAGCGACAAAGGGAGCGCCTCAACGAAGCCGAGAGCATCTTCTGGGAGATGGGTAACGACGATGAGATCAACCGGAAATTGGCGCGGATAGTGGAAACAGTGGAGTCGCAGTGCCGAGGAATTATTGAGTCACAGTTCCATCCGCGGGCATGGTATCGACGGTGGGTGAAGCCGCTCATATCGCGGCGAGCGGAAAAGTCGGTCGGGAACTGAGACAAGAAAGTGCGGAAGAACTGAATGGCCACGAACGATGATTTCCGGCGCAAGTTTGCCGCCTTCGTCGAGCGCGCGAAGGGCAATCAGGAACAGGTCGTGCGCAAGGTCGCGCTTGATCTCATGCGCAGCCTCATCCTAAAGAGCCCCGTCGACACCGGCCGCTTCCGTGGCAATTGGCAGGTGCAGTACACCCTGCAGCCGCGCACCCTGGGCGTCGTCGACCGTGCCGGAACGACAACGATTGCCACAGCCACCCAGGACCTGTCGTACCTGCGGCTGGGTGAGACGATCTACCTGGTCAATCACCTGCCCTACGCCGTGCCGTTTGAATACGGCCATTCCAAGCAGGCGCCGGTCGGCATGGTGCGCCTCACGGTGACCGAGTTCGACCAGTTCCTGACCCGCGCAGTGGGAGACCTGAAGCAATGAGCAATGCACTGGTGAGAAGGGCCCTGGAGACGCGGCTGAACGCCATGGCGTCGGGCCTGGCCACCGCGTGGCAGAACGCGAGCTTCACCCCAGCGGCGGGTGTGCCCTACCAACAGGTGCACCTGATGTTCGCCCCGCCGGAGAACCCCGCCTACGGCACCTACTACCGCGAGGTCGGCGTCTTCCAGGTGTCGCTGATGTATCCCCAGGGCACTGGCCCGGCCGCCGCCGATGCGCGTGCCCAGGCCATTCGGGACTGGTTCGCGCGGGGCACGACGATTCATGCCTTTCCGGCGGGCCCATCCGTGGTGCTCGACTTCCTGACGCAGACTTACCAGGTCGACCCGGGCATCGACGTCATCATCCAGCGCACGCCTGCCATAGCTGACGGCTACCCCGACGGCGACCGATGGCGCGTGCCGATTAGCATCCCATTCTTCGCCAGCGTCAACGCCTGACGCCGGCCAGCAACATCAACGCCTCGCCTTGCGCGGGGCTTTTCTTTTTGGAGCAAGAAAATGCCCAACGCAAAAGGGTTGTTCAAGCAGCTGCGCTACAAGCTGCAAACCGGGCAGGGGGTAGCGGCCGGCGCGTCTGGCGGCCAGATCCTGCGGCGCGTCACTTCCGACATCTCGCTGAACAAGGACACCTACCAGTCCAACGAGATTCGGTCGGACCAGCAGATCGCGGACTATCGCCACGGTGTGCGCCGCGTCGCCGGCACGATCAACGGGGAAATCTCCCCCGGGACCTATGCCGACATCTTCGCGGCCATCCTGCGCCGAGACTTTGCCGCGGTATCGCCCATTGCGGGCGCCAGTATCACCGTCGCCCTGGGCGCGGTACTGGGCACGATCCAGACTTTCACCGTCACGCGCGCCGCAGGCTCGTACCTGACCGATGGGATCAAGGCGGGCGACGTGGTGCGGCTGACCGCCGGCGGCTTCAATGCCGCCAACCTGAACAAGAACCTGTTGGTGCTGTCGCTGACCGCGCTGGCGCTGACGGTGATCCCGCTGAATGGTGTGGCGCTGGTCGCGGAAGGGCCGATTGCCACCGCCACGGTGTCGGTTCCGGGCAAGAAGACCTTCGTGCCCACCTCCGGCCACACCGATAAGTACATCACCTTCGAGCATTGGTTCTCTGACATCGCGCAATCCGAGCGCTTCACGGACTGCAAGCTCGGGCAGATGGACATCAACCTGCCGGCCACCGGCATGGCCACGCTGGCCGCCCAGATTCAGGGCCTGGACATGGTGTCGGGCACGTCCGCTTACTTCACCGCGCCCGCGGTCGAAACGACGTCCGGCATCGTGGCCGCCGTCAACGGCGTGCTGCTGGCGGCTGGTGCGCCGGTTGGCCTGGTGACCGGAATGAGTGCCTCAATCAACGCGAACCTGACTGGTGATCCGGTCGTCGGCCAGAACACGCTGCCCGACCTGTTTCCCGGTCGGGTCGTCGTCACCGGGCAGTTCACGGCGTACTTCCAGGACGCTGTGCTGCGCGATGCTTTCGTGAACGAGGCTGAAATCGGCATCGGCGCGGCGCTCACCACCAGCGGTGCGGCGGCGGCGGACTTCCTTGCCCTGACCATGGCGCGCGTGAAGCTGGGCAGCGCTGGCAAGGACGACGGCGAGAAGGGGCTGATCCAGACCTTCAGCTACCAGGCGCTGCTGAACGTGAACGGCGGCGCCGGCACGGCAAACGAGAAAACCACGATTTCTGTGCAGGACTCGCTCGCATAAGACGAGCCCCCACGGGACAGCGCTCCCACCCTAGGGATCTTCGCGGGCCGGCAACGATGTCGGCCCGCATCTTTTTGGAGCAAGGCATATGGAACAGAACAAGGCAGCGCCGACGCGCTCGATCGCATCCCTCAACCTGGTGAAAGCCAGCGAGACGGGCTTTGAATTCGAAGTCAAGGACTCGTCCGGCGTTGGCCTGGGCGTCTTCATCAGTGTGCGGGGCGAGCATTCCGACACGGTCA
The DNA here is from genome assembly GCF_056396665.1 of Cupriavidus sp. 05T313. Classification (NCBI taxonomy): domain Bacteria; kingdom Pseudomonadati; phylum Pseudomonadota; class Betaproteobacteria; order Burkholderiales; family Burkholderiaceae; genus Cupriavidus; species Cupriavidus sp. 05T313. The sequence continues at coordinate 35,783 of NZ_JBFTLX010000023.1, forward strand.
AGGCGGTCAACCGTAAGCGGCTCAACGAGCGCCGCGAGCGCGCCTATGTTGCCGCGAAGAAGGGCGAGAACCTCTTGCCCGACTCGATCGAGGACGAAGAGGCAATGGCCATCGAGGGCGCGGTGCTGCGCACGATCGGCTGGCGCGGCCTGGACGAAACCTTCTCTCCGGACAACGCGCGGCTGCTCTACACCGTCAACCCGGAGGTTCGCGCGCAGGTCTACACGGCTGCCGCTGAGTCGGGAAATTTTTTGAAGGTCTGACGGCCGAGATTGTCGAGTATGCAGAGCATCAGGCGGCGCTGGATGAGCGCATGCCTGATGGCTCGACCGTCAGGCAGAACCTCGAATCAGTCGCGCGGCAGACCGGGCGCCGGCCGGACGGGCTGGATGGTCCCGAGCTACCGCCAGCCGGGTACCAGCTCTGGGAATGGTTCATGGAGCTGAACGCCACTCGGCAGGCCGGAATGGGCCTGTCCCCCATCACGTACCCAGATATTCAGGCGTTCTTCACTATGATCGGCGAGGAGCCGGCGCGCTGGCAGATCAGCGCTATCCGCCGACTCGACTTGGTGGTGCTGGCCGCCGCAAGCAAACGCAACAAGGTGTAAGAGATGGATATTGCCTCGCTCGGCATTGCGATGGATACCTCCGGGCTGAAGCGGGGGGAAGATGCGCTCAATCGCGCCACGCAGTCTGCGGGGCGCACAGCCGATGCCATGGACAAGGTCGGCGCCAGTGGCGGCAAGGCATCCGAAGGCATCGGCAGTACTGGCTCTGCCGCCGACGGTGCGCGAGCCTCGTTGGAGCGTTACGACCAGTCGGCGCGCCAGGCGAGCCAGTCGATGGACGATCTGGGCAAGCAGTCCCGGTCCTTCACCGACTCGTTCAAGGACTTCGCGATTGGCGCAACCGCGGTGAACGCCGTCACGCAGTCGGTGCGTGGGCTGTTGGACGGCCTCATGGAGATCCCGGAGGGGGTCTACGATTCGATTCGGTCCATGGCTGAGCTCCAGGCTCAGGTGGACAAGATCACCGTTGGCCTGAAGTTCTCCAACGGTGGCGACGCCAGCGCCGGCGCGCGCGACCTGTCATTCCTGCGCGACGAGGCCAACCGGCTCGGCCTGGACCTCACCGTCGCGGCGAATTCATTCGTGAAGCTCTCGGCAGCTGCGCGCGAGACCACGCTGGAAGGGAAGGGCGCGCGCGACATCTTCCTGGCGATCAGCGAGGCGTCCGCGGTGATGCACCTGTCGGCAGCCGAGTCCGAAGGGGCGCTGCTGGCCATCAGCCAGATGATCAGCAAGGGCACGGTGCAGTCCGAAGAGCTGCGCGGCCAGCTTGGCGAGCGCCTGCCGGGCGCATTCCAGACCGCCGCGCGGGCCATGGGCGTGACCACGGCCGAACTGAGCAAGATGCTCGAGCAAGGCGAGGTGATCTCGTCGGACTTCCTGCCGAAGTTCGCGGCCCAGCTGCGCAAGGAACTGGCCGGCTCAGTCGAGGAGGCCGCCAACAGCACACAGGCCGCGCTCGGCCGCATCGACAGCGCCTGGACGGACCTGAAACGCACGGTTGCAGATTCCGGGCTTGGCCAGGCCGCCGCCGGGCAGTTGAGCATCCTGACGGACGCCATGAACGATGTGGCGGGGTCGATCCGGCGCGCCAAGTCGGAAGGGGCTGGCTTTTGGGGGCAGCTCGGTGCGGGTGCCGGCGCGGCGGGCCGGTTCCTCAATCCGGTCAATGCGTTCGGGTATGACCCCCAGTCCTTGAAGGGCATGCAGCAGCAGCGGGACCAGTTGTCCGCGGAACTGAAAGACCCGAGCCTGGACGTGTTCCAGCGCGGGCAGAAAGCCTACAACCTGCAGCAGCTGCAAAAGCGGATGGCCGAGGCCGAAGCGGTTGCGGCGCAGCAGAAGGTCGTCAACACGCCGAACCTGTCCGACGTGATGGGCCTGGGCATGGATCAGCGCAAGCGCGACGAGGCCGAGGCGCGCGCACGGAAGTTCCTGACCGATGGCAAGAACCTCACGAAGGCTGAGAACCGCGACAAGGACCTGAAGGAGATCGACGACGGCTTCAAGGCCGCCACCGCGGGCATCGAGAAGGGCAGCGACCTTTACAACAAGGCGCTGGGGGTGGTCGCCGCGCGCAAGCAGGAAGTTTGGGACAAGTTCAACAAGGCCGGTGCGGCTGGCGCCAGCAAGGCGGCCGCCTATCAGCAGAACGTCATGGGCGGGGAGATCGCCCAGTTGGAGGGCATGGCCAAGCAGCGCGAAGCTATCCTGAAGGGCGAGTTGCTGGACTTGGAGACCCAGCGCAACCAAGGCCTGTTGTCCGAGCGCGAGTACATCGAAAAGAGCTTCGACGCCAAGCAGCGCGGGCTGATCGACGAGCAGGTGATCGCCGAGATGCAGGCCGACGTGGCGGCTGGCCGCAAGCAGATCGCCGAACGCGAGCGCTACGCAGCCAAGATCCAGGAGATCGAGGAAAAGCTCGGCAACAGCGAAAAGGAGCGCGCCAAGGCGTTGAGCGAGGTCTACAAGAAGCTGGACGACGCTCGCCAGGAGGTGATGCTCAACGTCGGCGCCTATACGGCTTCTCGTGACAGGGAGGCTGGCCGTGAGCTTGGCAGCCTGGGCATGGGCGACAACGCCAGGGAACTGAACCAGATCCTTGCCCGCACGGAAGACGAGTTCCGGCGCCAGCGCGAGATCCTGACTAAACGTGCTTCGAAGTCCGGCTTGCTGGACACCCAGCAGTACAAGGACTCGTTGGCGGAGCTGGACGCCGCCATGCAGGCGCAGCTCGATCGCGAGCGCGGGTATTTCCAGCAGCGCCTGGATATGCAGGCTGACTGGACTATCGGCGCGTCGCGTGCGTGGGAGAACTACCGGGATTCGGCGGCCAACGTCGCCGGCCAGGTCGAGAGCTTGTTCTCGCGGGCATTCTCGTCGATGGAAGACGCGCTGGTGAGCTTCGCCATGACCGGGAAGCTGAATTTCAGCGACTTCGCCAAATCGGTGATCTCGGACCTGATCCGGATCCAGGCGCGCGCCGCGGTGTCCGGATTGGCGCAAATGGGGGTGAGTCTCGTGGGTAGTCTGTTTTCAGGTGTTGGCGCGGGTGCGCCCGATGCTGCCGGTGGCGCATGGGGTGGGTTCAACCTTGGCGGAGCCGGCTATTCGCCGACGGTGGACACCTCGGGAGCCTCGGGCATCTTCGCGACCCGGGCTGGCGGCGGCGACGTGCAGGCGGGCTTGCCGTATCTAGTCGGCGAGCAGGGCCCGGAGGTCGTCGTACCTACATCTTCCGGAAATGTCGTTCCTAATCATGTGCTTGCAAATCAGGGTGTGCAGCAGCCGGTGGCGCCGGTGATCGAGTTCCACAACACCTACAACATCGACAGCCGTACGGACCGAGCCGACGTGATCGCTGCCATCCAGCAGAGCCAGCAGCAGACGAAGGCCCAGATCCTGGACAGCATCAATCGTGGCGGCACGTTCTCGCCGAAACGTGGGTAACCATGCCAACATTGACCTTCCCGACGGACATCCTGCCGTCCAGCGCCATGTTTGGCCTGCAGTCCAACACGGAGAGCTTCACCTCCCCGCTGAACCGGGCCACGCAGACCGTGGAGCGGCCGGGCGCGCTGTGGAAGGCGCGCCTGACCTTCACTACCATGAGCCTGCAGCAGCAGCGACGCCTGAAGGCGTTGCTGTCTGCGCTGAACGGCATGGCCGGTCGGATCTACCTTTGGCCGCACGACGCGCCCATCGCCGATATCGCGGCCGTGCCGGTGGATGCGACGATGGTGCTCGACTTCCTCAATCAGAGCTATCAGGGGGTTGGCAACCCGGTCGTGAATGGCACGATCACCGACTTCAAGGTGCTCCCGACGAAGTACTGGCCGGCGAGCACGCTGGTGCTGCGCGCGGGCGAGTACATCGAGGCCGGCGGTGAGCTGAAGATGGTGACGGCTGATGTGACCAGCGACGCCGCGGGGCTGGCGTCGATTCCGGTCGCGCCGCCATTCCGTGTGGCGCCGGCTAACCTGGCCGTCGTCACGCTGGACAAGCCGAAGGCATTCATGCGGCTGGCCAGCGACGTCTGGGAGTTCGTCAGCACGCCGGCTTGGCGGCATGAGGCATTTTCCGTTGACTTCATCGAGGTGCCCCTATGACGCGCGCGCTCGATGGCGGGACAGTCGCCGCGGTCACTGGCGGGCACGTTCCGTATCTGTTCTTCGTGCAGCTCGACTTCTCCCAGCCGCTGAGGGTGTGCAGCGCTGGCTACAACATCGATTGGAATGGCTCGACGTGGCTTGGCATCGGCGCGCTGGGGAACATTGAGCCGATTCAGGAGCAGGCAAGCCTGGAGGCCACAGGGGTGCGCTTGACGCTGTCCGGCGTGCCGTCCGAGTACGTGGCAATAATGCTGGCCGAGCAGTACCAGRGCAGGCCATGCCAGATCTGGTTCGCACCGCTGCGTGAGGACCTGCAGGTGGCGGTGCAGCCCAGCCGCCTGTTCTCCGGGCGTATGGACGTACCAAGCATCGAAGTGGGCGACACCGCCACTATCACCGTCTCTGCGGAGTCGCGCATGGTCACATGGGATCGAGCAAAGGTGCGTCGCTACAACAACGAGGACCAGCAGAGTCGATACCCGGGCGACCGGGGCTTCGAGTTCACGCCTCAGATGGTGGAGAAAACTTTGCAGTGGGGGAGATAGTGCAGAGATTAGAGGACTGGCCAACGCGCCTTGCAGAGTTCATCGAAGCCCGCCGCGAGCGGGCTTTTTCATGGGGTGAGAGCGACTGCTGCCTTTTCGTCTGCGATGCGATCGAGGCGATGACGGGCTCGGATCCGGGCGTGCGCTGGCGCGGTCTCTACACGACGGAGAAGGGTGCTCGCCGCGTGCTGCGTGACAACGGCGGCGTGGACGGCATTGCGACGATGGTGCTGGGCCCGGCGATGCCGCCTGCGCTCGCTGGGCGAGGCGATGTGTCGCTGATTGATACGCCGAGCGGCGAAGCGCTCGCGCTTTGCCTGGGGGGGCTGATAGCAGCTCAATGCCAGGCTGGCCTCGAGTTCATCCCGATGACTGCGGCGAAAGCCGCATGGAAAGTGTGATATGCCCGTCGCGATTATTCCTGCGATTGCCGCCGCCCTAGAGATTGCCGCCGGTACGCTTGCCTACTACGCGCTATCCGCTGTCGTTACGCTGGCCTTCACAGCTATCACCGGTGCCCTGATGGGCGCAATTTTCAAGCCGCGCACAAACAACAGCTTCAGCGCCGAGGCCCAAGGCCGCACACAGGTAGTCCGCTCCAACGTCCAGCCACGCAACATGATCTATGGCCGGGCAATGACGTCCGGCCCGCTCGTGTTCGCGGCCAGCACCAACGGAAGCGACAAGGCCAACCAGTTCATGCACCTGGTGATCGCGCTGGCCGACCACGAGTGCGATGCCATCGAGGAGGTGTATCTCGGCGAGGACGCTGTTGGCGGTCTGGACGGGTTCGGCTACGCAACAGGCGGCAAGTTCAGTAAGTCTTGGGGGGAATCGAGAACCAAGGGCTTCCCCGTTGATCCTCATGCGACATCGATGACGGTGTCAGTCGGGGAGGCAGTCCGCAGCATATCGTCGGTCGTGGTTGGGGTATCGAATGGGGAGTACGAGAACCAGTACACGGTCAATGACGTGTCGTGGAGCCAGGGCAGCGACGTCGTGACCGTGCGCGGTCTACCGGACGGTGCAACGGGTATCTCGATCACATTTGAGGCGCTGCGATCGAGGGCCTATGTCCGGATCAAGAAGCATCTCGGTGCGACCAATCAGGATGCCGATAGCGACCTGGTGAACGAGGTGCCCGGTTGGACCTATCACCATCGCCTTCTTGGGGTCTGCTACCTCTATGTGCGGCTGGAGTATGACGCCGACATGTTCCCCAATGGTTTGCCGAACATTAAGGCCGTAGTGCGCGGCAAGCGCGTGCTGGACCCGCGGGATGGCACGGTGTCCTGGTCGAATAACTGGGCGTTATGCGTCTACGACTACTTGCGGGACGAGCGTGGCTTTGGCTGCACGGATGCAGACATCGATGTGGCATCGGTGATCACCGCAGTTGGCGTCAGCAACGAGAGCGTGGCGGTCGCCGGCGGGTACCAGTTACGGTACCGCTGCGATGGCATTGTGATGAGCGACAAGTCTCCGCGCGACAACCTGACCGAGATGACGACGGCGGGCGCTGGCGCGGTGGTGATTTCCGGCGGGGTGTTCCGTGTGTTCGCTGGCGCATACGACATCCCGACGGTCACGCTGACGGAATCGGACCTGCGCGGCTCGATCAAGGTGCAGCCGCGCATCTCGCGCAAGGACCTCTTCAATCGGGTCAAGGGAACCTTCGTGGACCCGTCGAAATACTGGCAGCCGGGCGACTTCCCGGCTGTGGGCAATTCGTTGTATTCGGCGCAAGACGGCGAGGTGATCGATCGCGACATCGAGCTGCCATACACCACCGACAGCGTCGCGGCCCAGCGGCTGGCGAAGATCATCCTGGAGCGATCTCGTCAGGGGATCGTGGTCGAGTTCCCGGCCAAGTTGACAGCCTTCCAGCTCACGGCCTACAGCACAGTCAAGCTGACGCTCGCGAAGTTCGGCTGGGCCAACAAGGTCTTCCGGGTGATGTCCTGGAAGATGAGCGCCGACGGCGGCATCGACCTGGTGCTGAACGAGGAAGCTGCGGCAGTCTATGACTGGAACATGGGTAACGCCACGACGGTCGACCCAGCGCCGGATACCAACCTGCCGAACCCGTTTCTCGTGGAGAACCTCGGTCAGATCCGCATGGATTCGGGCGAGGAACAGTTGATCGTCAGCCAGAGCGGTGTGGTGACGTCGCGCATCCTGGTGTCGTGGCCGGCTGTGCAGGAGGCGTCGCTGGCGCAGTCCGGCCGCATCGAGTTGCAGTACAAGCGCGCAGACCAAGCCGACTGGACGATGCTGGCCCCGCTGACGGCGGATACCACCAGTACTTACCTTTCGCCGGTCGAGGACGGCATGCCATACCAGGTGCGAGGCCGGCTGGTCTCGGCGATCGGCGTACGCAGCAAGGATTGGGCGTACTCGCCAGTGCATACGGTAGTCGGCAAGCTGGCACCGCCGGCGGATCTGACCGGCTTGTCGCTGACTGTGCTGAACGGTTTTGCCAATCTGACGTGGGACGTGGCGCCCAACCTGGACGTCCGCAACGGGGGGCAGGCGCGGATCCGGCACACCACGGACCTGGTGCAGACGAGTTGGGCCAGCGCGATCGACATTGGTGGCTACATCTCCGGCGCGGCGAACTCTGCGCAACTGCCCCTGCTGGAAGGGGTCTATCTCGCCAAGTGGATCGATTCCACCGGTCATGAGTCGCCGACAGCGGCTGCTGTGATCACCACCGCGCCGTCGCTGCTTGACTTGAACGTGGTGGCGACCATCGCGGAGCACCCGGCGTTCTCGGGGGCGAAGAGCGGGGTGGTATTCGACCCGGCGGCGAATGGCATCAAGTTGGTCGGGCTCGGGCTTATCGACGATCAGGGGCTGATTGACGCCAGCGGGCTGTGGGACACGCAACCCGTGATTGATGGGCTTGGCCTGATCGACGACGTAGTCGGAAACGGGGGGTGGGGGCTGATCGACTCGCTGGGGGGTATCGCGGACAGCGGCACCTATACGTTCGCGGGATCGCTGGATCTCGGTGTTGTCGAGAAATCCCGGCTTACGGCCACCATCGATTCGGTGTCCTTCGATACGGATGATCAGATCGACTCACGGCTGGACCTGATCGACACATGGGGATCCGTGGATGGGAATCGCATCAACGATACCGCGGTCTCGCTGTATGTGCGGACCACGTCCGACGACCCGGGCGGGTCGCCGATCTGGTCCGAGTGGCAGCGCTTCTCCATGGGCGACTACGAGGCCCGGGCGTTCCAGTGGAAAGTGATTCTGGAAAGCCAGTCGTCTACGCACAACGTGGCTGTCACAGGCCTGACGGTTGGCGTCGACATGCCGGACCGCATCGAGCATCAGCATGACGTGATTTCAGCAGCTGGGCCGCACGCGATCGTATTCAGCAAGCCGTTCCGGATCGTGCCGTCCCTTGGCATCACCGCGCAGAACGGCGTGCAGGGCGACTACTTCACCATCACCAGCAAGTCCGAAGCGGGCTTCACCGTCAACTTCTTCACTAGCGCGGGCACGCCAGTCTCCAGGCGGTTCGACTGGGATGCCAAAGCCTATTAACTCAGAGAGGTAAGCATGTCTCAACACGACCTGGTTCTCGACAACCAGACGGGGGCGCTTTTTCGCGCGGACCTGAACGCCGCACTGAAGGCGATTGCGGAAAACCAGTCCGGCTCCGTAGCGCCGACCACGACCTATGCGTATCAGTTCTGGGCTGACACGGGGGCGGGCCTGCTCCGGATGCGGAATGGTGCCAATACCGCATGGGTGACTATCGGGCTGCTGGGTGTGCCGAACTTTGGCCACATCCTGCCCGGCGCAATCTTTTATCACGGCAAGAGCGCGGCGCCATCGGGCTACCTGAAGTGCAATGGCGCGGCAGTCTCGCGCACGACGTATGCGGACTTGTATGCGGAGATCGGCACCACCTTCGGCGCTGGGGATGGATCGACGACGTTCAATCTTCCCGAGCTGCGGGGCGAGTTCCCGCGCGGTTGGGACGATAGCCGCGGCGTCGACTCCGCTCGGGTGTTCGGCAGTGCACAGGCGCAGGGTGAGCGCGCTCACTACCACACGATCCAATACGGCGTGTACGGGCTCGGGGCCGGTGGCTCGAACATCACCGTCGTGAACACGAACACGGACGGCGCCACGATTACCGGCGGAGAAACGCGACCCCGTAACGTCGCGCTGCTGGCCGTCATCAAATATTGAGGATCAGCATGGACATCCATAACTATCACCCGATTTCCGGCGAGTACCTTGGCGACGGGCAGGCCGACGAAAACCCGCTCAAGCCCGAGGATCCCATCGTGCCGGGCTACGCCACGCCCACCGCGCCGCCGGCCGCCGGCGCGCGCGGCGTCGCGCTGTACCTGGGCGCCGACCGGCGCCCACCGCAGAACTGGCCGGACGGAGCCTGGACGCTTGCGCCCGACTATCGGGCCGAGCCGCTCTTCCGCATCGCCGACGGATCGCCGTTCGTGCTGGGCGCCGAGTACTCCGGCCTGGGAGATCTGCCCGCGTTCCTGACCGACGAGCCGCGCCCGTCGTCAGCGCACAAGTGGGTCGACGAGGAATGGACGTTGGACGTGGCGCTGGAGACCGAGCAGCTCGCTGCTGCCGCGCGTGCGAAGCGTGATGCGTTGCTGGCTGAGGCCGACCGGCTGATCGCGCCGCTGATGGACGCGCAGGTGCTCGAAGAGATCACGGCCGAGGAACTGGTCCAGCTGAAGGCCATGAGCCAGTACCGCAAGGCGCTTCGCGCGGTCACCGCCCAAGCCGGCTTTCCCCGCACCATCAACTGGCCGGTGAAGCCGGTAGGCGCATGAGGCTCGGACTGGGACTTTCCGTCACAGGCCTCCGGCGCGGCAGATACGACGCTGACGACCTGTCAAAGGGAACGCTGCTGCTGGACTTCACGGCAACGAATGAGCCGACAGCGCAACTCGATTTCGCCGCCAACACGTACCGCGCATGGGTCGATGACCCGACGTGGCCATACGGAATCGTCGGCGTATTCAAAGGGAAGGCATAGCTATGCTGGTGAGCAAGAATTTTGGTGACATCGTCACCTTCGCGCGGGCGTCGGCCGGATGGAGTTATAGCACCGGCGGCGTGCTCGTGCAGGCGGCGGCCAACGTGCCGCGGCTGGACTATGATCCGATCACGCTGGCGGCGAGAGGGCTGCTGGTGGAGGAAGCGAGAACGAATCTATTTACCAACTCAGACGGCACTGTCGCTCAGTTGGGATTGTCGAGCGGTGTGTCGGATGCTGTTAGCCCTATCGCATCGTACTTCTCCAAATCCATCCAGTTTCCTGGAGCGCCCGGCGCTACCGCGTACGCGTACAAGACCGCGACCACCACGTCGTCAGTACAGTATTGCCTCTCCTACTTCGTGCTCATGGATGACGGCAACGGACCCGTGATCGGGACCACCAGTAATACCGGTGACTTCTCTATGGTCTGCAACGGGGTCATCGCGTCGTCTGGTGTCGTGTCGGTGAACTGTGGTGGTGGCATCTATCGAGTCTCCACGCCATACACCGTAGGTACTGGCGCGGGCATGAACTTCGGGGTCGCCAAGTACACAACCCAATCAGCGCGCGGCTTCCGCGTTACTGGCTACCAGTTGGAGGTGGGGGCCGCTGCGAGTAGCTACATCCAGACCACCGCGGCCCAGGCGACTCGCGCCGCCGACAACGCGACCATCACCGACCTGAGCAAGATCGCCTACAACCAGACTGAAGGCACGTTCATATCGAAGTTCATTGTTCCGCAGGCGGCGAGCACCGCGCAAGGCATTTTCAATGTGAACGATGGGACGATCGCGAACCGATTCATTGCCTACGTGCTCTCCGGTGGATTGCGCATCATGTCGGCAGTCAGCAACGTGCCATTGACTATTAATGCCGGGGCACTCCCTGCTTCCGGCTCTGCGGCGAAGATCGCCATGGCGTATAAGGCGAATGATTTCGCCGTCTCTGTCAACGGCGGGGCGGTTACGATGGGTTCGACACTTGGACTTGCATCAGGAATGTCCATGCTCCGACTCGGCGGGACAAACCATGCTGCAGGATCTGAGGCTTTTAACTCCTGTCTTCAACGTTTGGATTACATCCCGGTGCGCAAGACGAACGCCGAACTGCAAACTCTTTCCGCGTGAGGTGACTATGTTCCATGACTACTACCTGCGCGGCCCCGACCGCGACACCACGCGCGCGGCGCTGCTGGCCGCCGGCCTGACGGTCGAATACACCGAGGACGGCGAGCCGGTGCGTATGCCCGCCGAGGGCGTCAACCTCTCGACCATCGGCACGATCTACGAGGGCGGCACGTGGGATGCCGATGGCAACGTGATCACGCCGCCGACGGCCGTGCCCGGGTGGCACGTGAACTTGCGGCTGGAACGCCCGCTGACCGCCGGCGAGGCGGCAACACTGGGCAGCATTGTCGTCGCGCCGGAGCCGGGCACGCCGTATCGGGTGTGGGCGTAAGTTTTGGCGGACGCGATTATCGATAGATGCTTGGGACGTTCCAAACTCGCCAGTTGTCGACGCCCAGCCTCGTTTCACACTCGTGCTTTAGCATCCAGAGGAAATTGATTTGCCTATCCGGTTCTCCGCTGATGCATGAGGCGGCGAATTGGTGGCAGTTGTCGATGATGACGTTGTAATTACGAGTGCCGCCGATGCGTTTCTTAGCCCGCGCTGCGGTTTCGCGGCTACCAACGGGAGACTTCCCCCGGCAGCCAACGTATATGCTGAGTCCCGTTCCGCCAGCGATAAATTCCTTTGGCGATACAACCTCAATGGACCCCTTGCCGTTCAATTG